>JAAYBR010000143.1 GCA_012730045.1 Candidatus Hydrogenedentota bacterium
GCGAACGGGTACGCTGACACCATTCGAGCTCCGGCCACTCTGTGGGACCCGCGACATCATCATGCAGGGAGCCAACTTTCTTATGCGAATTCCCGCCTCACGGCGGTCAGGGGCTCGCGATGACGGGGGAAGACGTAGACGCGGCATCTTGCCGCGTTCTTCGGGTCAACGGACGGCCTCAAGAACGCGGCAAGATGCCGCGTCTACCTTACGGGCGTCCCCGCCGACCTGCTTACCATGGCGACGTCCCCGCGCGGTTGTCCGGGGGCGGCCGCATCCACTACAATCAGGGTTTGAACCTTTCCTGAACGGACACGCCGCAATGGTTGTGATGGGCTTCCGCCACTACAAGAATCTGGTGCTGCACAAGGCCTGGGCCGATTTCCGGGCCGAGGCGGAGCGCACCTATCTGGGGGTGGCGTGGTGGGTGCTGGACCCGCTGATCAACCTTGCCGTGTACTACCTGGTGTTTGGGGTGATCTTCAGCCAGGGCGGCCCGGATTTCGTGCCGTTTTTGCTGGTGGGGCTGGTGACGTGGCGCTTTTTCGAGGCCACGGTGGTGCGCGCCTCCAGCTCCATCCTGGGGAATGTCGCCATGATCCGGCAGATGGCCTTCCCCAAGGTCATTTTCCCGTTCATCTCCGTGGCAACCTGCCTAATGGAGTACGCCTTTTCCCTGGTGCTGCTTTTCATCGTCCTGCTTCTGTACGGCCACACCCCCTCCCTTTCCTGGGTGGTGTTCCCGGTGCTGCTTGTGGTCCAGGTGGGGCTGGTGCTGGCCTTCGCGCTGCCCCTGGCGGCGCTGGTGCCCTTTGTGCCGGACATGTACAAGCTGGTCACGCAGGTGCTGCGGATCATGTTCTACATGTCCGGGGTGTTCTTCGACATCGAGCGGCTCAGCCCGAAACTTCAGCTTGTCCTGGGGTTCAACCCCATGGTGCATGTGATCGGGGCGGTGCGGGCGGTGCTGATGCGCGGGGAGTGGCCGTCGTGGCCCGTGATGGCGGCGGTGTGCGGGGTGTCGGCGCTCGCGGCGCTCCTCGGCGCGCTGGTGATCCGCCGTCTGGACCCGCTCTTCGCCAAGAGGATCGCCCGATGAGCGCCTCCAGAGAACCCGTGATCCGCCTGCGGAACGTGGGCGTGTCCTACTGGCTGCGGCAGAGCCTGTTCCGCCGCAGGAAGTTCTGGGCGCTTCGGGACGTGTCGTTCGACCTGTACGAGGGCGACTCGCTGGGGGTGATCGGAAAGAACGGTGTGGGGAAGAGCACGCTGCTGCGGCTGCTGGCGGGGGTGATGAGCCCCGACTGCGGCACCCTGGAGAACCGGGGGGTGAGCACCTCCCTCCTTTCGCTGAACCTGGGGTTTCTCCCCTACCTCTCGGGGCGCGAGAACGCCATTCTGGGCGGCATGTTCCAGGGGATGAGCCGGGAGGAGATCGAGTCGAAGATGGACGAGATCATCCGGTTCGCCGAGCTGGACGAGTTCATAGACCAGCCGGTGTCCTCGTACTCCTCGGGGATGAAGGCGCGGCTGGGCTTCGCGGTGGCTTTCCAGGTGCAGCCGGACGTGGTGCTGATTGACGAGGTGATCGGCGTGGGGGACGCGGATTTCCAGCAGAAGTCCGTGGCGGTGATGAAAGAGCGCATGCGCGCGCACGACACGACGATCGTGTTTGTCTCGCACAGCGCGCCGCTGATCCGCGAGCTGTGCAACCGCGCGGTGTGGATCGAGGACCGCGTGGTGCAGACGGAGGGCGACGCGGAGACCGTGCTGGCGGCCTACGACCGGTTCCTGAAGACGGGGGAACGGCCCGCGGCCCCGCCGGCCGAAGGCGTCTGACCGCCCGCGCCTACCAGGCGGGCGCCTCCATCACCGGGGCGTTCTCGTTCAGCTCCACCTCCTGCACGTTGTCCGACTGGACGCGGACCCAGGTCTTTTCGGGGTTCAGGTCCGGGTTGCGCCAGAGGAGTTCCTGCGTGATGTCCTGGGCGTAGATGGGGCTGGACAGGGCATAGACCTCGATGGGGCCGAACCCCTTCTTTTTGGGGTCCGCCGGCCCGATCACGCGGAGGCGGTAGGTGCAGTAGGTGGTGGGATGGCGGCGGAACCGGATGGCGATATTGTCGTCGTTGATGGGCACGGTGCGGATGGGGCGGCCGTTCTCCAGCACCTGGAGCTTCTTGCCGAGGCCGTTGATCACGGCGGCGTCGAAGACAATGTCCACATTGAGGGGCACCACGCCGCCGATGCCGACGTCCACTTTTCCGTCGCCGAGGACGTCCGCGGAAAAGCCGAGCTGCGGCCCGTTCATGTCGCAGGAGACATAGGTCCGGCCCAGCCGGAGCCCCTCGAGAAGACCGGGGAGCGAGAGTTCCCGGGCGTGGATATAGGTGACCGGCCGGGCGAGGGGGACGCTCTTGCTGCCCGATCCGGAGCCGCCGATGACGCAGCCCATCAGGCCGCGCGTCAGCTCGTAGTCCCAGAACAGCGCGTTCTGGGCGTTCGCCGACATGTCCCCCAGACCGACGGCCGAGGCGGCGGCGGCGATGGAATGGACCAGTTTGCCGTCCTTGCGGACCTTGATATCCTCGCGGAGTTCGCTGGGGGCCATGGGGGGCGTGCCGCGCCAGTCGCGGAACCAGGCCTCCACGGCGTTCACATAGCTCAGTCCCCACTGCCAGGATTTTGTGGGGAAACAGGGGTGCGCGACGGACCAGATGCCGCCCTGGGCCTGGACGCGGATGCATTCCGCCTGGGCGGCGGCGGAGTTGGACGGGAGATCGGGGACGGTGAGGGGCCCGTACACCAGGGCGACCCCCGTGTCGTCCCGGCCCCACTCCATGGCCGGGATCAGGGTCATCTTGTCGGAACGGAAGGCGGGATCCTCCGCCGCCGCCAGGGTGTTGCGGTCGGCGATGGCGAGGAAGTCGCAGCCTTCGCGCTCCGCCCGGGCGATGACCTGGGCCACGGACTCTTTGCCCATCCCGTGGGCGGAGTAGGCGTGCAGTTCGCCCCGGTACCACTGGGCCCCCGTGCGGCGGGGGGCCAGGTCCCATTTCAGTTCGCGGCGTCCGGGGATGCTGGCGGCATTGTAGGGGTCCGTGCCGCAGGCAAGCTCCACCCGGTCAATGGCCAGGTCCCCGTCGGTGTCGAAGGCCCGCAGGGGCACGGCGCCGCTGGCGCCCTCCAGCAGGTTCACCTCCAGGCTCGCCTCCCGCGCCTCCGCAATCTTCACGTCCGTCACCTCCACCAGCACCGGCACCCCTTCCTGGAACACATGGACATAGGCCCGGCTGTCGCCGACGGGTGCCGTTCCCGAGGCCGCGCCGCCGGAGACCTCCAGCACGGTTTTCGCCCCCCCGTCCAAGCTGAGCAGGTCCACCCGGCCGTCCAGGGCGGCATTGACCACATTGGTCAGCCGGACCGCCAGGGTTCCCCGGGGCCGTGTGTCCGGCGCGGCGTCCGCCGGGGCGGCCTTTTCGGGCGGGGGGGTGACGGCGGTTTCCGGGGCGCTCTCCCCTCCGTTTCCGGCGCATCCGGCAAACAGCAGCACGGCACAAAAGCCTGCCAGGCAACGCTTCATATCGGTTCCTTCCTGCGGCGCGGGCCCACCGGCCTGCCCTGGGGGTGTAAACTAAAGCATACGTTTCGGTTGTTTCAACCTGTACAATAGTGTATAATTTTTGTGAGCAGAAGCAAGCGGGGGCATGGTCAACTTGTCCGCGAAGGCTGCCGCGGGAGGAGCGCGCGGTGGAGTTCATATATCTGAGTGAATCTCAGGAGCGTTGTTGGACGAACACAACAGGGAGAAGGATACCGTGACCAGACCGAAACACAAAACGGACGCGGAGCTGCTGGACATGCTCTCGACGGTTGACCTGCAGAGCAGCGTTGCCGTCTATGTCCAGATCGAAAACCATGTGCAGTTCGCCATCTCATCGGGCAAGCTGAAGCCGGGCGACCAGCTTCCCGCGGTCCGGGAGCTTGCGGAGCGGCTCAACGTCAACACCAACACCGTGTCCAAGGCCTACCGTGACCTGGTGGTCATGGGGCTGCTGTACACCCGTCGCGGCATGGGGGTGTTTGTCGCC
The DNA here is from genome assembly GCA_012730045.1 of Candidatus Hydrogenedentota bacterium. Classification (NCBI taxonomy): domain Bacteria; kingdom Pseudomonadati; phylum Candidatus Hydrogenedentota; species Candidatus Hydrogenedentota bacterium. Next base: position 4,092 of record JAAYBR010000143.1, read on the forward strand.
TCCAGCATCGAGGACAAGTGCCGCGAGGACTGCCGCCGCCGCATTGTGGTGCGCCTGAACGAGGTGGTCTGCGAGGCGAAGGCCGCCGGCTTCGACGACAAGGAAATCGTTGAGATCGTCGAGAAGGCCGTCAAGCTGAAGACCAACCCCTACGGCCCCGTGCCGCAGGCGCTCATGCAGTATGTGAACAAGAAGTCCCGCCGCTGACAGCCGCATGACTGGGGCGGACCTGCGGGACGGGTTCGCGCGTGGAAAGAAATGGCAAACGCCGCAACCGGATGGTTGCGGCGTCTGCTTTTCGGCTTGCGGAGGGCGGGCTATTTCCCCTGCCGGTGCAGGAAGCCGTCTTTCCAGATTTCGGGCTGGGCGGTGAGCGTGTGCGCCGTTGTGTCGGGCACCACGCGGACCGGGGTGGTGACGATGAAGTCCTCCTTCCCCCTTCCCGCGAAGGTGAACTCCACGAGGAAGGCCGTGTTCCCCGCGGGGGGCGTCTCCACCCGGCCCACCCAGGCCCCGTCGGCTTCCGGGGAAAGGTCCGTCGCGGCCCATTTCCGCCCGAAGGCGTCCACGCGGAAATCCCGGGCTGCGGGGTTGGTGGCCTGCCACAGTTTCACCGCCTTGGGCGCGGGCGAGGCCGTGGCCCGGATGGTGTTGTCGTCCGGGAAAGACCAGGCGTATTCGGGGAAGGGCGCCTTGTCCACGATGTGGCGCATGAACGCGATCAGCGCCCCGGCGGGGTCGCCGTTCTCGAGGCCGTGCCCGGAATTGGGGGAGTAGCGGAGGTAGGTGGGGCCCTGGAGGTCGTGGAGATAGAATTTCCAGGAGTCGTGGAGGAAGAACTGGTCGCCGGCGCCGTTCATGAGGTACTTGGGCATGGTGAGGCGGTCGCGGTAGCTGTAGGGGTCCACAATGGCCAGCATGGCGGCGAACTCGGGGGACTCCAGCCATTTCATGATCCGCATGTCGGTGTAGTCGTTGATCGCGGGGGCCCAGAAACCGTAGACCTCGTAGTGGTGTTTGAAGGACGGCGCCAGGTTCAGCAAGTCAATCACCATGGGCATGGCGGCGATGACCCGGTTGTCCACCGCCGCGGTGGTCCAGGTGGTCCATCCCCGCTTTGACGCGCCCGCAACAACGAAATTCTCGACCGTGATCTTCCCCCCCTGGTCCCCCGCGCAGAAGGCCTGCACCGTGTCCATGGCGCGGACCACCGCCTTGGTCATGGGGAGGCGGGTCAGCCAGGTGGCGTCGCCGGTGCGCAGGTATTTGTCCCAGTTGTGGGCGATGATGGCGTCCTCGCTGCGGCGTTTGCCGTCGTCGGCGAAGACCAGCGGCTGGTTGGGGATGTTCCGGATCTGGGCGCACACCGCCCCCGTGGCGCGCACGGCGCGGCGGAGGTTGGCGTCCGCCCCCTTGGGGGCCTCGCTGCGGCTGCTGCCCCCGGAGATGACCATGAGCGCCGTGGGCGTCGTGACCTTGGCGGGAACGACGATCTCCAGCCAGTGCTTCCAGACTGGCTTGTCCACCTCGTCGGGGCTTCGCCAGGTCTGCGACGTCATCTCAAGAACGTAGCCCGTGTAGTCGCTCCCCTCGGTGGTGCCCACCAGCGACCAGGCATAGGTGTCGTCCGGGGCGGCCACGTAGTCATCCAGGGCGGTGCGGGTGTTCCCGGCCCGCAGGGTGTCGGCAGCGGAAGCGCACGGGAGGGCCGTTAGCAGGCAGAGCGAAGCCAGAAGCGCTGAAAGCCCCAAGTTTCGGCGGGAAGGCATTGCGGAGTCTCCTTTTGTCGGTTTCGCGGCGGCCCCCCCCGCGTTCATACGACACCCCGAACCGCAGTGAGGTTTCAGGGATTAGACAGGAAACCGCCCCGGCGGCGCAAGGCGGCCGCCGGGGCGGAGAAGGGCTGTCCAAGTTCAGGATCAGGGCTGTGCGGGCGCCGCGGCTGCGGGGGCTTCAACCACTTGGCGGGCAGCATCCGGCAGGGCAACCGGGGCCGGGGGCGGCGTGGCGGGCGTCTGGACGGCCGGAGTCTGGCCCGTGTTCGGCTTTCTTCCAAAACCGGTCAGGTTGTACACCTTGATGGGGAGCGTCACCTCGGGCGTTTCGGGGTTGTCAATCTTGAGGGTGAAGGCCTTTCCGTCCAATTCCATCTTGCGGGGCATGTTGGACAGTTTGACCTGGTATCCGTCATCCCGGGGCGTGATCTCCACGCCGATGCCCTCCACGGGCGGGATCACCTCAAGCAGCTTGAACTCCTTGACGCGGCCCGCCTTGACGGTGATGTGCTGCGTGTCTGTCGCGCCCGGCTCCTCCATCGCGCGGAGGCTGATTGTCTGGGGGGCGATCGTGACCGCGCCAATGACCTGGCAGGTCAGCGGGAGGAAGAGGACGGCCCGGTCAATGCAGTCGGTGCGGACGGTGATGCGGCCGTTGTACATGGCCGGGGGCAGCGCGCCCTTGCTGAAAACGTCCACCTTGTAGGCCCGTCCCGGCTCCGTCTCCGAGATGGTGAAGTCCATCAGCGGGCCGGCGGGGGACTCAAACCCGGTGATTTCGACGGACTGAATCTTGAACGCCAGGTCCGCCTTGTTCGACTTCACGGTGAAGGAGGCGGAACGGGGCTCGTCGTCCATGACCCTGCCGAGGTTAATGAGTTCCGGGGTGACGGCGATTTTCGGAATCACCGACCCCTTCAGGGCCAGCTGAAGGACGGGGTTCAGGGGGTCGTTTGACTGGACGCCGATGGTCTTGTTCTGCGCGCCCTGCCGCCCCTTGATGGAAAGGGTGGTCTCCAGCTTGACCTCCTGTCCCGGCTCCAGGGTCTGCGTCTCCATCTTCGCGGTGGTGCATCCGCAGGCGGGCTTCACCCCCGTGATGTTCAGCGTGGCGTTGCCCGCGTTTTTCAGCACAAACGCGTGTTCGATCTTCTCCACGTCCGTCTCTCCGAAGTCAAAGACCGGCTCGTCACACACGATCCGTGGGCCGTCGTCCGGCGCGGGGGGGGGCGGGGCGACCGCCGGGGCGGCCGCCGGCGCCGGGGCAGCCGCGGGCGCCGGGGCGGCCGCGGGAGCCGGAGCAACTGCGGGAGCCGGAGCGGGCTCGGGAGCCGCGGGGGCGGTTGGCGCTGCGGGGGGGGCCTGCGCCACGGTGGTCTCGGCAGGGGGCGCGGCGGGGGCTTCCTTTATCGCCGGCACGGGTGCCGGGGCGGCGGGCGCGCCCTCCTCCGCCGGGGTGGCGGCGGGCGCCTGCTTCACGGGGTCCTGGGGGGTGCTTCCCCCGCATCCTGGGAGGGAGGCCAAAGAGGCGATAACCAGGCAGCATAGCGCCAAGAACAGGGTGTTTCTCATGGGACATGTCCTCTCAAACGTTTTGCCGGTTTCCCGGAAAGGTGGATACAACGGACTGAAATACTACCACGTTCACGGGGGAAAATAAACCGTGCAAGGCCACATTTTCCCCCCAGAAAACGCGCGCACCGCGTAAAACGCTGACAGGTCCCGGGCGGCGCGCCGGAAAAAATTGCCGCGCCGCCCGGTTTTCTCGTACAGTGGAAGGCCGTGCGCGGTGTCCGCCGCCGGTTCGGAAAACAACGACAAATCAAGGAGTGTGCAATGTTGAACAGGAAACTTGCGGTTGCGGCCGTGCTGGCCGCCGGGCTGCTGCTGTCCGGGGGCGCGCAGGCCCAGGCCATCGCCGAGGGTCAGTGGATCAACCTTTTCGACGGGGAGACGCTGTATGGCTGGAATGTCTTCGGCAACGCCGAGTGGGCGGTGAAAGACGGCGCCATTGAGTGCCTGAAGGGCGAGACGGGCTTTCTGGCCACCACGTCGGCCTTCGGCGATTTCGAGCTGACCCTCAACATCAAGGTCGCGGGCAAGGGCTCCGCCGGCATAGCGGTGCGCACCTCGCTGGACGGGCATTTCTCCGAGACCGGCGGCGCGGCGGTCTCCATCCCCGCAGGCAAGGCCGAGTTCATCCCGGTGCGCATCGTGGCGCGCGGCGAGACGGTCGAGGCCGAGGTCGGCGGCGAGAAGACCACCCTCACCGCCAAGCGCCCCGTGGGGTGCATCGAGATCCAGCACCAGCGCTACCACAGCGTGAACCAGTCCCCGAAGATCACGGTCACCGACGTCAAACTGCGCCCCCTCGGCCTTAACCCGATCTTCAACGGCCAGAACCTCGACGGCTGGAGCATTCTCCCCGACCACCAGTCGGTGTTCTCCGTCGTGGACGGCGCGCTGAACATCAAGAACGGCAACGGCCAGATCGAGACCGACGGTTTCTACAAGAACTTCCTGCTCCAGCTCGACATCTTCTCCAACGGCGACCACCTGAACAGCGGCGTGTTCTTCCGCAGCCCCAAGGGCGTCTTCTGGAAGGGCTACGAGTCCCAGGTGCGCAATGAGTGGGTGAAGGAGGACCGCACCAGGCCGGTGGACTTCGGCACCGGCGGCGTCTACGGCGTCAACCAGGCGCGCAAGGTCGTCTCCACGGACCGCGAGTGGTTCAGCAAGACCGTGGTCGCCAACGGCAACCACTTCGCCGTGTGGATCAACGGCATCCAGGTCAGCGACTATTACGACATGCGCCCCGTCAGCGCCGAGGGCGACGGCAAGAACGGCTATGTGGACCAGGCCGGGGCCATCACCCTGCAGGGCCACGACCCGACGACGGACCTGAGTTTCAAGAACATCAACCTTCAGGCGTATCCGGGGAACTGACCCCGGCAAGACAGCGGACCGCACGGGCGGGAACTCTCCGGGTTCCCGCCCGTTTTCTTTGCCGGATTTTTCCGCCCCGGCGTGAATAAACCCGCCCCCGCGCGCGTTTGTTCTGCTGAAAGCGGAGAAGGGCCGGCAAGATGAAGACAGCGGACCACAGGGAACAGTCAGTGAGGCTCGTGAGGGACTTCTACGAGACCCTCCTGTGCGGCGGCGGAAAGCCCCTCGACTTCTTTGAACTGCTGTGGGTGGTGGACGGCGCGGTGGAGGCGGCGGGCGTGGAAACGGCCCGGATCGTGCTCGGAGAATTTCTCTCGGACCCCGGGGAATATGACTCCCTGGCCGAGCGTTTACTAGAACGGTTGACGCAGGTGACGGTGGAGACAAAGTTGAACGACAACGAACTGGCCAGCTGGTTTCAGCGGGCCATCAAATAGAGTTTGACCTCCCCCTCCCCCTTGACCGAGCCTGGTCCGTCAGTCTCCCCGACTGGCGGGCCAGGCAATCCCTTTTTAAGCCCCCCCGCGAGTCCTTCGCGGACGGCGGACATTCCTGAAAAGAAGCAGGCAGAGGCGAATGATTATCCGCCCCTGCAAGGCGCTGCCTGGGCGCTGTCCTTCCCCTACGCCTCCAGAAACAGCACCCAAGGCTGTTCCAGCACTTCGATGAGGCGGCGGAGGAAGCGGGCGGCGTCGGCGCCGTCTATGAGGCGGTGGTCGTAGGAGAGACTGAAGGGCAGCATGAGCCGCGGCACGAACTGTCCGCCGGCCCATACCGGCTCCATCACGGCGCGGGACATGCCGAGGATGGCCGTCTCGGGGGCGTTGATGATGGGGGTGAAGGCGTGGCCGCCCAGCCCGCCCAGATTGGTGACCGTGAAGGTGCCGCCCTGCATGTTCTCCAGGGCGAGTTTCCTTTCCCGGGCCTTTGCGGCAAGTTCGCCCAGCTCCACGGACATCTCCACAATGCTCTTCCTGTCGGCGTCCTTGATGACAGGCACCAGCAGGCCGTTGGGCGTGTCCACGGCGACGCCGATGTTGTAGAAGTGCTTGTAGACCGCCTGCTGGCCCGCCATGTCCAGGGATGCGTTGAATTTCGGGAAGCGCTTCAGCACTTCGGGCAGGGCCTTCAGCACGAAGCTGGTGATGGTCAGCCTGCCCCCCGCCGCCTCCACTCGCTTCCCGTATTTCTTCCGCAGTTCCTCCAGTCCCGTCACGTCCGCCTTGTCAAAATGCGTCACGTGGGGGATCGTGGTCCAGCACTCGGTCATGTGCTCCGCTGTCTTGCGGCGGATGGCGCTGAACGGCTCCACGGTGGTGCCGCCCGAAACCGCGGGGGCGGACGCCGCGGCGGGCGCGGGCTTCGCGGGGGCCTCCTCCTCGGCCGCCGGTGCGGCGGCAGCCGGGGCCGCGCCTCCCCGGGCGAAGGCCAGCACTTCCTGCAGCGTGACGCGGCCCGACGGATCGGCCGTGGGCACCTCGTTCAGGTCAACGCCGAGCTCGCGCGCCTTGGCGCGCACGGACGGCGCGGCGCGGACCAGTCCCGGACGCGGCACGGCTCCGGCAACGGGCTGCGCGGGCGGGGGCGCGGGCTGTGCGGGGGCCGCCGTCGGCGCTGCGGGCTTGGGCGCCTCAACCGCCGCCGGGGCGGCGGCGGGCTCGGGTGCCTGCGCGGCTGCGGTCGGTGCGGCGGCCGTCTCCACCAGGAAGACGACCTCGCCGGGCCGGATCGCCGCCCCCTCCTTCACCCGGATTTCGGTGATCTTTCCCGACACGCCCGAGGGGATTTCCGCCACGGCCTTGTCGGTTTCGATCTCCAGGACATTCTGCCCTTCGGCGACCACGTCACCCACCTTCACCAGCAGCTTCCCCAGGGTCCCGGAGGCCACATTTTCGCCCAGTTCGGGGAGCTTGAATTCCTTAATCATCGGTCAACTCCTTGTGCTTCCAGGTTGGCGTCGTCCGGGGCGCGCCCGGGATCACTGCGTCAGCGGGTCCGGCTTGTTCGGCGAAATCTTGAGGAGTTTCATGGCGGCCTTCACCGCGTCGAACCCAATTTCGCCGCGCTCCGCCAGGGCGCGCAGCGCGGCAAGCGTGATGAAGCGGTGGTCCACCTCGAAGAAGTCCCGCAGCGCCTCGCGCGACTCGCTCCGGCCGAAGCCGTCGGTGCCGAGGCTCACGAGCCCGCCGGGCACCCAGCGGCTGATGCTGTCGGGCAGCATTTTCACATAGTCCGACGCGGCCACCACCGGCCCCTCCTCCTTCTCCAGCAGACGCGTCACCCAGGGCTTCTTGGGCTTTGCGCCGGGGTGGAGCAGGTTCCACCGGTCGGCGGCCATGCCGTCGTTGCGCAGTTCCTTGTAGCTGGTGACGCTCCAGACGTCGGCGGCCACGCCAAAGGTCTCTGCGAGCAGAGCCTGCGCCTTGAGCGCCTCGTTCAGAATGGCGCCGCTGCCGAGGAGCTGGGCGCGGTGGCGGAGGTTTTTTCCCTCCGGCGCGGGGCGGAACCGGTACATGCCGCGCAGAATGCCCTCGCGCACCCCTTTTCCGGCGGGCATCGGGGGCATGGCGTAATTCTCGTTCCCCACGGTGATGTAGTAGAAGATGTCCTCGCCTTCCACATACATCCGCCGGACGCCCTCCTGGATGATCACTGCCAGCTCGAAGGCGAAGGCGGGGTCATAGCATTTGAGGTTGGGCACGGGCATGGCCAGCAGGTGGCTGTGGCCGTCCTGGTGCTGGAGCCCCTCGCCCGCGAGGGTGGTGCGTCCGGCGGTGCCGCCGATCATGAACCCCCTGGCCCGCATGTCGCCCGCCGCCCAGACCAGGTCGCCGATGCGCTGCATGCCGAACATGGAGTAGTAGACGAAGAACGGGATCATGGGGATGTGGTGCGAGGCGTAGGCGGTGCCGGCCGCGATGAACGAGGACATGGCCCCGGCCTCGGTGATGCCCTCCTCCAGGATCTGGCCGTCCTGCGCCTCCTTATAATACAGGAGGTTCTCGGAGTCCACGGGCTCGTAAAGCTGGCCCTTGGAGGCGTAGATGCCGAACTGCCGGAAGAGCCCGTCCATGCCGAAGGTGCGCGCCTCGTCGGGCACGATGGGCACGATGGATTTGCCGATCTTCTCATCGCGCAGGAGATTCAGCAGGATGCGCACAAAGGCCATGGTCGTCGAGACGGGGCGGTCGTTCCCGTGGAGGAACTCGTCGAAGGCCGCGTCCGGGGGCGCTTCAAACGGAAGCTTCACGACATCGCGCCGGGGAATGGGGCCGCCCAGGGCGGCGCGGCGCCCGCGGAGATACTGGATGGCGGGGCTGTCGTCCGGCGGGGCGTAGAACGGGGCGTAGGCGATTTCCTCGTCCGAAATGGGGATGCCAAAGCGGCCGCGGAACTCCCACAACTCCTCCTCGTTGAGCTTCTTCTGCTGGTGGGTGATGTTCTTCCCCTCGCCGCTTTCCCCCAGGCCGTAGCCCTTCACGGTCTTGGCGAGGATGACGGTCGGCGAGCCGGTGTGGTTCACGGCGCGGTGGTAGGCGGCGTGGACCTTCAGGGGGTCGTGTCCGCCGCGCTTGATCTTGCGGAGCTGCTGGTCCGTGAGCAGGGCCAGGAGGGGCTCCAGTTTCGGTTCGTGCGCCAGGAGCCTGCGGCGGATGTAGTCCCCCGACTCCACGCTGAACTTCTGGTATTCCCCGTCCACCAGCGTGCCCAGGGCGCGCGCCAGAATGCCTTCGGTGTCCTTGGCGAAAATCGGGTCCCACTCGCTGCCCCAGAGCACCTTGATCACATTCCACCCGGCCCCCCGGAAGACGGCCTCCAGCTCCTGGATGATCTGGCCGTTTCCCCGCACGGGCCCGTCGAGCCGCTGGAGGTTGCAGTTGATCACGAATATCAGGTTGTCCAGCCGTTCCCGGGATGCAAGCGTAATGGCGCCAAGCGTTTCCGGCTCATCCGTCTCCCCGTCCCCCAGGAAGGCCCACACGTGCCCCCCATTGGCGGGTTTCAGGCCTCGGTGCTCCAGGTAGCGGTTGAACCGCGCCTGGTAGATGGCCATGATGGGGCCGAGGCCCATGCTCACCGTGGGGTGGTTCCAGAAATCCGGCATCAGCCAGGGGTGGGGATAGGAGGAAAGCCCCCCGCCTTTCGCCAGTTCCCGGCGGAAATTCACCAGTTGCTGGGAGGAAAGGCGCCCCTCCAGAAAGGCGCGGGCGTAGATGCCGGGGGTGGCGTGGCCCTGGAAATAGATTTGGTCGCCGCCTGAATCCGGGGTGCGCCCCCGGAAAAAGTGGTTGAAGCCCACCTCGTACAGCGTGGCGGCGGAGGCGTAGGTCGAAATATGCCCGCCGATGCCGTCGGACAGCCGGTTGGCGCGCACCACCATGGCCATGGCGTTCCACCGGATGACCGACTTCACGATGCGTTCCAGTTCCCGGTCCCCCGGATAGGGGGGCTGCTGTGCCGGCGGGATGGTGTTCTGGTAGGGGGTGTTGGCCGTAAAGTTGTCGGGGACGCCCAGGGAGCCCGCCTCCGCGCACAACAACGACAGGAGTTCCGCCGCCGCCCCGGTTCCCTGGTCCTCCACCAGGCTCTCCAGCGCCTCCACCCAGTCGCTTATCGTGTCTTCGGGCAAGTACTTATCCACCATGACCATTCCCCGGGGGTTAGAAACAGGCGCGTGACCGCGCCGGCACTCCGCAATTCCCGCAGGGTTAACTGGGGAATCAATAGTATACAACATTGCTGAAGGGGAAAACCTTCCAACGGAAGCCGCGGGGGGGCGGGCGGTGCCGTCCCCGTAATCCGCCATGATTCGGGCACTTCCGACCGGAACAGGGGCGGGCGCGCGGTTGCATTCCCTTCCGGCCGTTTGGTATAGTTCTGCTTCCGTGCGGGGGAGTCCTGTCTCCGCGCTGGACGGCCCATTGCGGCTGTCTTTTCGGGATTTTCCACGGCAAGCGAGCAACGGGAAGACAATGTTTGAAAGCCTGACAAAACGGCTGGAATCGGCATTCAAGATGATTCGCGGCCAGGGTCGCCTGACTGAAGCGAACATGAAAGATGCGCTTCAGCAGATCCGCCAGGCGCTGCTCGAGGCGGACGTCCACTACAAGGTCGTCCAGAAGTTCATTGCGGACGTGCAGACGGCGGCGGTGGGCGAGAAGGTGCTGGACAGCATCCATCCCGGCCAGATGATCGTCAAGATCGTCCATGACGAGCTGGTGAAGCTGATGGGGGCGCAGAACGCGCCCCTGGCCTTCGCGGCGAAGCCGCCGACGGTGATCATGATGGTGGGCCTTCAGGGCCAGGGCAAGACGACGACGGCGGGCAAGCTGGCGGTGATGCTCAAGCGCCAGGGGCGCAAGCCGCTGCTGGTGGGCGCGGACGTGTACCGCCCCGCCGCCATTGAGCAGCTGGAGATTGTGGCCGGACAGGCCGGCGTGGAGTCTTTCAGCCTCGGCGTGAAGGCCAACCCGGTGGACATCTGCCTGATGGCCCGGGGCGAGGCCTCGCTGCGCGGCTGCGACGTGCTGATTCTGGACACGGCGGGGCGCCTGCATGTGGACGAGGAGATGATGGGCGAGGTCCGGCGCATCGCGGCGCAGATGGCCCCGCAGGAGATCCTCTTCGTCGCGAGCGCCATGACCGGCCAGGACGCGGTGCGCTCGGCGAAGCAGTTCAACGACGCGGTGCCCCTGACGGGCGTGGTCCTGACGCAGATGGACGGCGACGCGCGGGGCGGCGCGGCGATCAGCATCATCGAGGTGACCGGGCGGCCGGTGAAGTTTGTGGGCACGGGCGAGAAGCTGGACGCTTTGGAGCCCTTCCACCCCGGGCGCATGGCCGACCAGATCCTGGGCATGGGCGACGTGGTCTCGCTGGTGGAGAAGGCGCAGCAGGTGGTGGACCAGAAGCAGGCGCTGGACTTCCAGAAGAAGGCCCGCAAGGGCGACTGGAACCTGGAGGACTTTCTGGCGCAGATGCAGCAGGTGAAAAAGCTCGGGGCCTTCGGCGACATCATCAAGAAGATCCCCGGGCTCGGCAAGATGATGCCGGACGATCTGGACGGCGCCGAGGACGAGCTGAAGTACACCGAGGCGATCATTCTTTCCATGACGCGGAAAGAGCGCCGCACCCCGGTCATTATCAACGGCAGCCGCCGCCGGCGCATCGCCGAGGGCAGCGGCACCACGGTGCAGGAAGTGAACGCGCTTCTGAAGGACTTTCAGAAGATGCGCGACATGATGAAGCAGATGATGAGGGGCCCGAAGGGCGGCGGCAAAGGACGCGGCCTTCGCGGACCCCTCCCACCCATGCCGGGGCGCTAAGCCGGCAGAGAGGACAGCAATGGCAACCGTTATCCGTTTGAAGCGCGGCGGGCGCAAGAAGAAGCCGTATTACCGCATCGTGGTCCAGGATTCCCGGACCCGCACGCGGGGGCGCGAGGTCGAGATTCTCGGCGTGTACCACCCCGCCGCCCGGCCGGCGCCGGTCAGCGAGGTGAACGCGGTCCGCGCCCTGGAGTGGCTGCGCCAGGGCGCGCAGCCCTCGGACACGGTCCGCGCGATCTTCAGCAAGCTGGGCGTCATGAAGCATTTCGGCGACGGCACCACGCCCGAGACCGAGACGGCGCAGGCTGTCGGCGCGGTGGTCGAGGACAAGGGCTACACCCCCCCCGCCCCGGTTGTCGAGAAGCCGGAGCCCGCGGCGGCGCCGGTTGAAGAGGCGGAAGCCCCGGCCGAGGCCCCCGAGGCGGCCGAAGAGGCTCCGGCGGCCGACGCGGCGCCCGAAGCGGCGGCCTCTGAAGAGCAGGCAGCCGAATGATTCCGGCGGCGGAACTGGTGGATTTTGTGGTGCGGCGCCTGGTGCACCACGAGGACGAGCTTCGACTGGAGACGGTGGAGGAGGAGGACGGCGGCGTCATCCGGCTCACCATGAACCAGGAGGACGTGGGCCGCGTGATCGGCCGGAACGGACGCACGATCAAGGCGCTGCGCACCCTGGTGAGCACCGCCGCGGGCGGCTCCGAGAAGGCCGTGCGGGTTGAAGTGGCCGAGTGACCGTTTTTGTCCCGGAAAGGCGCGCCATGAGGATAGACATCCTCACCCTGTTCCCGGAGCTGCTGGAGACGCCGTTGCGGACCAGCCTCCTCGGGCGGGCCGTTGAAGACGGGCTGCTCACTGTTGCGGTGACCAATCCGCGGGATTTCGCGGGCGGGCGGCACCGGACGGTGGACGACGAGCCCTACGGCGGCGGCGCGGGCATGGTCATGCAGTGCGGCCCGCTGTTTGCGGCTGTGGAAAGTTTAAGAGACAGGAACTCCCTGCGGCGGATCGTGCTGATGTCGCCCCGGGGCCGCAGGCTCGACCAGGACCTTGTGCGGGAACTGGCGGCGGAGCCGGACCTGGTGATCCTCTGCGCCCGGTATGAGGGTGTGGACGAGCGGGTTTCGCAGGCCCTGGTGACCGACGAGGTCTCCATCGGCGACTATGTGCTCAGCGGCGGCGAACTGCCGGCGCTGGTGCTGGTGGAGGCGGTCAGCCGGATGATTCCCGGGGTCGTGGGAAAATGGGAGTCCGTGGACACGGACTCCTTCTACCACGGCGTCCTCGGGCCGCCGCAGTACACGCGTCCGCCGGAATTCCGGGGGATGCGCGTGCCGGAGCTCCTGCTGGGCGGCAACCACGCGGCCATCGGCCGCTGGAGACGTAAGGAGGCCCTGCGCGCCACGCGGACGCGCAGGCCGGATTTGCTGGAAAACCTGACAAGCGAGGACATGGACCTGCTCGCCGAGATTGAATCGGAGCGCGGGCGGCCGAACACGGACAAGGAGAAGTCACAGTGAACATCGTTGATGAATACACCCGGCAGAACGGGAAAGACGCGGACAAACTGCCCAAGTTCAACGTGGGCGACACCGTCCGCGTCCACTTCCGCATCGTCGAGGGCGAGAAGGAGCGCATCCAGGTCTACGAGGGCGTGGTGATCGGCCGGAACCGCGCCGAGAGCGCGGACGCCACCTTCACCGTGCGCCGCGTGGCCTTCGGCGAGGGCGTCGAGCGCGTCTTCCCGCTGCACTCCCCGCGCGTGGAAAAGGTCGAGGTGATCCGCGAGGGCCGCGTCCGCCGCGCCAAGCTGTATTACCTGCGCGACCGCGTCGGCAAGGCCGCGCGCGTGAAGGCGAAGCAGCGCAACGCCTGACCCCCGCGTTTGATTTTACGGACCCGTGACGGGCACAGTGTGCAACTGTGCCCGTTTCTTTCGCCGCCGGCGGCGGACGCAGAACCAACCACAAGGAGTCCCAGCCATGGCAGACAAGACCGAAGGACAGAAACAGGTGAACCACAACCTCGTGAAGACGGTGGCCTTCCTTGAAAAGAAGGGGTACAAGGCGCGCTACGACGATGAGGAGGCGCAGACGGTCGTGGCCTACAAGGACGCGCGCCAGGACACCCTGGTCTTCGTGCACGTGCCTGCGGACACCCCCGGCCGCTTTGCCGTGAACGCCATCGTGGAGTGTGTCGAGGCGGATGTCATTGACGCGTGCATTTCCGCGGCCAACATCATCAACGCGCACGAGCAGGGCGCCACCCTCTTCGTCACCCCCAACTCCCCCGATCCCGAGAACGACGGCGAGGCCGACGAGGGCATCGTCATCGCCTCGTCCGTGTGCGTCGCCGACTCCGTCGAGGCCTTCCTCGGCGTTTTCGACTACTGCGTGGACATGATGGAGGACACCATCCAGGACTACGACGACCTGATGGCCGAGATGCTGGGCGAGGACGGCGAAGAGTTCGACGAGGATGAAGAAGAGGGCGATGAAGAGGACGAAGGGGACGACGAGGAGAAGTAGGCGGCTTCCCCCGCCGGGGCCGGCAGGCTCCGGCGGCGACACAGCACGGAGACGCCGGATGCCGGACCGCGCCGACGGCCGCGGACGGGTGGTTGAGCCCGCACGCGCAAAGGTCAATCTCTATCTCGACGTGGTGCGCCGCCGCGAGGACGGGTTCCACGACATAGAGACGCTGTTCCAGTCCCTGGATCTGGCCGACGAAGTCACGTTGGAACCGCGCGGGGACGGGCAGCTCACCCTGGACTGTTCCCTGCCCGGACTCTGCGCGCCGGAGGACAACCTGGCCCTGCGGGCCGCGGTCCTTCTGCGCCGCCACACCGGCTGCGGCGCGGGGGCGCACATCTCGCTGGAGAAGCGCATCCCCGTCGCGGCCGGGCTGGCCGGAGGGTCCGCTGATGCGGCGGCGGTGCTGCGCGGTCTGAACCGCCTGTGGGGGCTTGGCCTTTCCCACGGGGAGCTGGCCGCGCCGGCTTTGGAGCTGGGGTCGGACGTGCCCTACTGCCTGGCGGGCGGCCTGGCCGCGGCGACAGGCCGGGGCGAATGCCTTACTCCCCTCCCCCCTCTTCCGGGCGGCTGGCAGTGTGTCCTTGCGGACCCCGGCATCCCCGTCCGCGCCGCGCGGGCGTACACCCATCCCCTGCTGGAGAAATGCGGCCCGCCGCCGGAAGGCGAGAGGTGGACTTCCCGTTTCCGGCAGGCGGTGACCCTGGCAGCCGGGGGACGGCTGGGGGAACTGGTGTTCAACCGGCTGGAACGGCCCGTGTTCCACGACCACCCCGTGCTGGCGGCGATCAAGGAGACCCTGCTGGCCTGCGGTGCGCGCGCGGCGGCCATGAGCGGCAGCGGCTCCGTGCTCTTCGGCCTGTTTCAGGAAACGGACCCCGTGGAAGAGGCGGTTGCCGCGCTGAAGCGGTCCTTTCCCGAAGTGACCGCGCATCGTTGCCGTTTCTCGCCGGAAACCACCGCGTAGCGCGGGGCCTCTGCCCGGCGGTTGGGGGCGGTGGAAACCTTTCCCCCTGTCCGGTGGTCTCTACACAAGCGGGAGGTGTCTGCCGGCGGCTGGCGCGAAGGGTGCGCCGGACGGCGGACGTTTCACCCGGACGCCCAGGAGGTATTCCCATGTGCCAGAAACGCAGAGTAATTATCCGTGTTGTGCTGTTTGCCCTGCTTGGGCTGCTGATGGAGTTGTTCTTCACGGCGCTGGGCGCGCTGCTGAAGGGCAACATCAACTTCAGCGGGCACTCCTCGCCGTGGATGATGCTGGACTACGGGATTCTCGGCCTGATGGTCGGTCCGATGGCCGGGGGGATGAAGAGGATGCGCCTGCCCCTGCTTCTCCGGGCCGTGGTTTACATGCTCGGCATCTTCCTGGTGGAGTATGTTTCCGGCCGCGTTTTCGTTGCCTTCGGCATCCACATCTGGGATTACAGCGACCTGCCCCTGAACCTGCACGGCCAGATCACCCTGACTTTTATCCCCTACTGGTACGCCCTGGGGCTGGGGTTGGAGCTGCTTAACAAGTGGGTTGACGCCTGCGCGGTGACGCTGGCGGGCGGGTTCACGGCGGAGGAGCTGGCGGCCCTGGCGAAGGAACGCCGGGCGTCCGCCGACGGCTGCGGCTGCGGGTGCGACGCCGGCAAGGGCTGACCGCGTCAGTCAATCAGCTCCGCGCGCGGGAAGGATCCGAGAATCTTGAGGTTGCGCGCGGGCTCCGCGGCCTCCTCCAGCGTCTCCTTCACCACCTGGTCCTCGATGTGGCCCAGGAGGTCAATGAAGAACACGTATTCCCACGCCTTCTGCTGGGAGGGGCGCGACTCGATGCGGGTCAGGTTGATCCCCCGGTGGCAGAAAGGGAGCAGCAGGTTGTAGAGCGCGCCGGGCTTGTCCTTCACCCACACGAGGATCGAGGTCTTGTCGTCCCCGGTCCGGGCGACCATCTGGCGTCCGACGACGACGAAGCGGGTGAAGTTGTGCGGCGCGTCCTCGATGCGCTCCATGAGGATGTCGAGCGAGTAGGTGGCCGCGGCGAGGCGGCTGGCGATGGCGGCGGTGCCCGGCTCCTCGGCGGCGCGGCGGGCGGCCTCGGCCGTGCTGCTCACCTCGATGAGCTCGGCGCGCGGCAGGTTGGCCCGGAGCCAGTTCCGGCACTGGAGGATGGCGTTGTCCTTTGAATAGACGCGCCGGACCTCCTCCAGGGGGGACTTCGAGAGCAGGTTTTGCGTGATGTGCAGGAGCACCTCGTTCACGATCTTCAGTTCCGAGGTGATGAAGCGGTCCAGGGTGTCGCTGACCGACCCGCCCATGGAGCTCTCCACGGGGACGATGCCGTAGTCAATGCGCTCGCGCTCCACCTCCGTGAAAACGTCCAGAAACGAGGGCAGCGGGTGGTACTCCGCCTCCGCGCCGAAGATACGCAGGGCGGCCATGTGGCTGAAGGTGTCGCGCGGGCCGAGGAAGGCCACACTGGTGGGCTTTTCCAGGGCGCGGATGGCGCTCATGACCTCGCGGTAAACCGCCGAAAGCGCTTTGTTGTCCAGGGGCCCCCTGTTCTTCTCCGCGAGGCGGTGGAAAACGGCCTTCTCCCGCTCGGGGACATAGATGGGCGCGTCGCTCCGGCGCTTGAGCTCGCCGATGGCCATGGCCGCCTTCGCCCGCAGGTTCAGGCACTCCACAATCCTCTCGTCCAGCTCGTCAATCTGTTTGCGCAGTTCATCGAGGGTCACGGTGTTTTCCTTCCAGAATCTCCAGCGGAGCCAGCCCAATCATAAGCAGGGCGACCTTCCCCGTGTCAAAACGGACCCGGGCCTTTATTTTGCCGCCTGTGGAGGAAACGTGAATCACGGTGCCGGACCCAAAGGTGGCATGGCGCACCCGCGTGCCGTTCTTGAGCGGCGCGGGGGCGCTGTCCGGGCCCTCCGCGCTTTCCCCGTGCCTCGTCCGCCGGGGGGCGCCGGGCGCTATCTCCTCCCCCTGTTTCCTCTCTTTATCGATGAGAGAATGTATTCTCTCCCATCCGATCTCGTTGACAAACCTGGACACCTCACGATTCTTATCGGGTCGTCCGTAGATCGTGCGCTCTTCAGCGGATGTGAGGGTAAGCGTTTTTCGTGCGCGGGTCATGGCGACGTAGCAGAGCCGCCGCTCCTCCTCGATGTCCCCGTCGTCCTCCTCGCCGCGCAGCACCGGGAAGAGCCCCTCCTCCAGCCCGGTCACATAGACATTCTCAAATTCCAGGCCCTTGGCGCAGTGGCAGGTCATGAGTGTGATCGCCGGGGCGGAGGTGTCCCAATTGTCCACGTCGGAAGAGAGCGCCATGTCCGCAAGGAAGTCTGCCAGCGGGGTGCCCGACTGTTTGTCGTGCTCCACGCAGGCGGAGACGAATTCGTCCACAATCGAGAGGCGGTCACGCATCTCCTTCTCGTCGCTCTGCTGGATGAAGCCCCGGTAGTTGACCCGTTCGATGACATCCTCCAGCAGCTCCGCCACGGGCGCGTCCTTTGCCCGGAGGGACAGCTCGTCCACCAGCGCCACCAACTGCGCCACAGAATGGCGGGCGCGCTGGGGGAGCGTCTCGTCCAGTTCGATCTCCCTTAGCACGTCGAAAATGGGCATGCGCCGTAGGGCCGCGTACTCAAAGAGGCGCTCCTGGGTGGTGGCACCGACGCCGCGCGCGGGCACGTTGATGATCCTGCGCAGGGACTCGTCGTCCCGGGGGTTGACCAGCAGGCGCAGGTAGGCCAGCAGGTCCTTGACCTCCTTTCGGCTGTAAAACTTGATTCCGCCCACAATCACATAGTTCAAGTTGCCGAGTCTGAGTTGTTCCTCGAACAAGCGCGACTGCGCGTTGGTACGGTAAAAGATGGCAACAGACTCTGGAGCAAAGCTGTTTCTTCTGATGTCTTTAACGACGAACTCAGCCTCGTCAGAGCCGCTCTCTGTCCACCTATGCCGGACCTTCTCCCCCGCCTCGTTGGGCGTGCGGAGGGTCTTGCCCAGGCGGTTGATGTTGTTTGCCACCACGCGGTTCGCGGCGTCGAGGATGTTCCGGGTGCTGCGGTAGTTCAGCTCCAGCCGGTGGACCATCGCCTGCGGGAAATCCTTGGCGAAGTCCAGGATGTTGTTGATGTCGGCGCCGCGCCAGGAGTAGATGCTCTGGTCCTCGTCGCCCACGGCGAAGATGTTTCCGTGCCCCTCGCCGAGGCGGCGGGCGATCATGTACTGCGCCCGGTTGGTGTCCTGGTACTCGTCAATCAGCACATGGCGGTAGCGCCGCTGGTACTTCTCCCGTACCCCGGGGTGGTCCTCCAGCAGCCGCACCAGCAGCGAAAGCATGTCGTCGAAATCCACCGCCGACGCGGCCTGCAGCGCGTCGTGGTAGGCGTCCCACAGGCGCAGGAAGGACTTCGCGTGCGCCGGGTCGGGGGTGTCGTTTTCGTCCTTCGGCATCTCCACCTTCTGCTTGAACCGCGAGATCCAGGAAAGGACCGTCCTCGGAAGCACGGGGGTAAACCCGGGGGGCAGCTCCCTTACGAGGCGCTTCATGAGGGAAAGCTGGTCGCCGTCGTCGAAGATGGTGAAATTGCGCGACCGCCCGAGGTGCTCCATTTCCCGGCGCAGGACAAAGAGCGCGAAAGAGTGGAAGGTGCCCAGGAAGGCGCCCGCGTTGCCCGCGCCGAGGCGCTGCTCCAGGCGCGCCCGCATCTCCGCGGCGGCCTTGTTGGTGAAGGTCAGGGCGAGAAGCTGGTGCGGCGGGACGCCGCGCTCCTCCGCGAGCCAGGCCATGCGCTCGATGATGACGCGGGTCTTGCCGCTGCCCGCGCCCGCCAGCACCAGCACGGGGCCGTCGGGGGCCCGCACCGCCGCAAGCTGGGGGTCGTTAAGAGAAACCGTGCTCACCGTTTCCGTTCTTTCCGGTGTTGGGGCGCGCTTTTGGGGTCAGCCGCGCAGGATGATGTCGTCGGGCTCCACCAGGGGCAGCGCCTTCAGGTCGTCGGGGACCTGGTCCGGCGGATAGCTCACCATGGGCAGCTCCGCAAGGGGGCGGTAGGGGCAGTCAAAACGGGCCTCGCCCGCGCTGCGGTCAATCAGGACGGAGATGCCGGCGATGTCCGCGCCGCGCGCGCGCAGATGCTCCACGGTTTTGAGGATGGACCCGCCGGTCGTCACGATGTCCTCCACGACGAGCACGCGGCTGCCGGGGGCGACGGTGAAGCCGCGCTTGACGGCCATGCCCCCCTGCCCGTCCTTTTCCGAATAGGCGCAGCGGCAGCCCAGGGACTTCGCCGTCTCATAGGCCAGCACGATGCCGCCGGTGGCCGGGCCAACCACGAGGTCCACGGCGTCTCCGCGGAACTTGCCGGCCATGGCGGCGCACAGGCGCGCCACATGGTCCGGGTGCTGCATGACGCGCGCGGCCTGAAGGAACTGCCGGCCGTGGCGGCCGCTGGTGTAGATGAAGTGGCCCTCCAGCAGGGCGCCGGTCTTGCGGAAAACGTCAATCACCTCTTCGGGCGTCATGTGGAAATCTCCTTGAGAATGCTGTCCACGGCTTCGGCGGGATCGGGGGCGCGCAGGATGGGCCGTCCCACCACAATCATGTTGGCCCCGGCGCGCACGGCCTCACCGGGCGTCATCACGCGCTGCTGGTCGTCCAGGGCGGCCCCGGCGGGGCGCACCCCGGGCGTCACGATGAGGGCGTCCGGCCCCGCCGCGGCGCGGACCAGGGCGATCTCCTGGGGCGAGCACACGATGCCGTGCGCCCCGGCGTCCAGCGCGGTCCGCGCGAGCCGGGGCACGGCCTGGGCCGCCGTCTCGGCAAGGCCCAGATCGTCCCGCAGCGCGCCGTCGCTGTGGCTGGTGAGGATGGTGACGGCCAGCAGGCGCGTTCCGGTCCCCTCCACGGCCTCGCGGGCGGCGGCCACCATCTTGCGGCCGCCGAGGGCGTGCAGGGTCATGAGCCCCGCGCCCGTGGCGGCGCCGGCGCGGGCGGCGCTGGCGACGGTGTTCGGGATGTCGTGGTACTTGAGGTCCAGCATGACCTCTTTGCCGAGGGCGCGCACCTCCCCGACGATGGAGGGGCCGCAGCGGGTGAAGAGCTGCGACCCGATCTTGAACCATCGGCATCGGCCGCAGCGGCGGACGGTGTCCAGCGCCTCCTCGCGCGTGTCCACGTCCAGCACAACAATGAGTTCTGGGTTCATGAAAACACCTCTCCTGGGGGGAAAACGTCTCTAGGCGGCATACTTTACAGGGAAAGGCGGGGGTCAGTCCACCTTCATCGCGCCGACGAGGGCGGAGACGTCGGCGACGCCCTGGCGGGCGCAGTAGGCCTCCAGCCCCTCCACCACGCGGAGGGCCGTGTCGGGCCGCCGGAAGGACGCGCAGCCCACAGCGACGGCGGATGCCCCGGCGAGCAGGAACTGGACGGCGTCCTCCGCCGTGCAGATGCCGCCCATGCCGATGATGGGGATGCGCACGGCGCGCGCGGCGTCCCACACCATCTTGACCGCGACGGGCCGGATCGCCGGGCCGCTCAGGCCGCCCACGATGTTGCTGAGGATCGGCCGCCGGGTTTCCGGGTCAATCCCCATGCCGAGCAGCGTGTTGATGAGCGCGAGGCCGTCGGCCCCCGCCTCCTCCGCCGCGAGGGCGGGCTCCGTGATGTCCATCACGTTGGGGGACAGCTTGACGAAAACAGGCAGCTTGGTGGCCGCCTTGACCGCGCGGGTGTACTCCGCAACGCGCTCCGGCGACTGGGACACCAGTTTGCACCCCCGCGTCTTGGCGTCGTGGACGTTCGGGCAGGAGAGGTTGGCCTCAATGGCGTCCGCCCCCTCCTCCCGCTCCAGGATTTCGGCGAGCTGCGCGTATTCGTCGGGGGAGTACCCGTAGATGTTTCCGATGATAGTGCAGCCCTTCTCCCGGAGAAAGGGCAGCTTGTCGCGCAGGTAGGCCTCGATGCCCACGTTCTGCAGGCCGATGGCGTTCAGCATGCCCGCGGGCGTCTCCACGAGGCGGGGCGGGCGGTTGCCCGCGCGGGGCTGGAGGCTGAGGCTCTTCACCGTGACCGCGCCCAGGCGCGACACGTCAAAGTAGCGGTCGTACTCCTGCCCGTAGCCGAAGGTGCCCGACCCCACGGTCACGGGGTTCTTCATGGCCAGGCCGCCGACGCTCACCTGCATGTTCACGCTTGCTGCGGACATTTCACCGTTTCCCTCAGGCGGACCAGTTGATGATGCGCGAGTCAAACACGGGGCCGTCGGAGCAGACGCGCACCATGCGCTCCGCCTCGATCTCCACGTTGGCCTCCACGACGCAGCCCATGCACACGCCGTCGCCGCAGGCCATGAGCGCCTCCAGGGAGGCGTAGCAGAGGGCGCCCAGCTCCGCGCAGACGTCGTGCACGGCCCGCATCATGGGCATGGGGCCGCAGCAGTACACCACCGTGTCCGGCCCCGGTTTCAGCGTGCGCAGGGCGTCCGAGGCGAAGCCCTTCATGCCCGCCGAGCCGTCGTCGGTGGCCAGGGTCACGCGGCAACCCATCTGGGCAAAGTCTTTGCTGCACAGGAGGAGCCGGTCCGTGCGGGCGGCCAGGACGATTTCCGGGGTGCAGCCCGCCTCGCGCATGAGGCGCTCGGCAAGCCCCGGCAGGGGGGCCACCCCGATGCCGCCGCCCACCAGGATGGGGCGCTTCCCCTCCCCGGGCAGGGGGAACGGCTTGCCCAGAGGGCCCTGCACGTTCAGCGACTGGCCGGTCCGGTATCCCGAAAGGAGCCGGGTACCCTCGCCCTCCACCTTGTAGAGGATGGAGATGCCGTCGCGGAAAATCCGCTCGACGGACATGGGGCGCCGCAGGAAGGGATGGTACCCCGGGCGCACCTCGATCATGCAGAACTGCCCCGGCAGGGCCTCCGCCGCGATTTCCGGGCAGTGCAGCGCCATCCGGTAATGGCCGGCGGCGACCTCCTGGTGCGCCATGATCTCGCAGTCCACGACGTGGGGCATGGGCTATTGCTTCCTGTTGTCCATGTTGAGCTGGGTGCGCAGAAACTCCAGGCCGCTGCGCAGGCGCTCCGCCATGACCTCGCCGACCCCCTCCACCTCGACCAGCTGCTCCTTGGAGGCGCGCATGAGGGCGCTGAGGGTGCCGAAACGCTCCACGAGATTCTTGACGATGGCGTCGGAAAGGCGGCTCATCATGCTGAGGACTCGGTAGCCGCGCGGCACGAGGACCATTTCCAGCCCGCGCGCGCCCGCGCCGAAGCCCAGCGCCTGGCTGACGGCGGCGGAGCTCAGGAGGTCCGTGTCGCTCAGGGCGCGGATGCGGTCCACCACCGACTCGGCGGAGCGGTCGCGGGCGTAGTCCTTCACCACGAGCCGCGCCTCCTCGACGGGCTTCAGCAGTTCCGTCACCTGGAGGGCGAACAGGCGGCCCTCCTCGCCGAGCTCCTCGATGGCCGGAAGCACCTCGCGCCGGCAGGTGCGCTCCACCATTTCACAGCGCTGGAGCACGCGGCAGACGTCGGGGAGGTTCACCCAGTCCCCCATCTCGTGCATCGTCAGCTCCTGCAGGGCCTGCTGGAGGCTCTGCACGTACCGCTCCACGGTCTGGATGCCCTGGATGGCCTTGTTCACTGTGACCTGCACCGTGGGCATCTGGTATTTGCGGCCGTGGCAGAAGACGGTCACGCTGGCGCGCCGCTGGGACACCGTCACGACGGTGCATTTCGCCTGGCTGGCGATGCGCTGGGCCACGCGGTGGCGCGTGCCGGTCTCCTCCGAGGGGATGCGCGCGTTGGGTTTCATGAAGCGGTTGGCGTAGTAGATGCGCGTGGCCTTCTCGTTGAGGATGATCGCGCCGTCCATCTTGCTCAGCTCGTAGAGGAGCTGGGGCCGCATTTCCACGCTCAGCTCGACCCCGCCCTCGGAGAGGCGGGCCAGCCGGTTCACCTCGCCGAAACAGAGCATCGCCCCCGTGCCCGCCTGCAGGATGTACGCGATGGCCTCGCGGATCGGCGTGCCCGGCGCCACCATCCGTATCGCCTCGTGGAGCGCCTCTTCTTCCGTCTTGATCTTCTTCGGCACGGTCTGTTCTCCATGGTGGCGGGATTCTGTCGCCCGCAAAGTATAAAACAGAAGGCGGCGGCGTTCCAAGAGCGCGGAAACGGCCCGGGTCGCCGGATAAAATGGGCGCGCGCCGGAGCGGCGGCGGGCACGAGATTGCTTCACTTCGTTCGCAATGACGCGGAGACACACGTCATTGCGAACGAAGTGAGGCAATCTCGTGTCAGAACGCCCCAAGTCTGCCGCATCCCGCGGGTGAACCGGCATGTTCGCCGCTATTTCTGAACGTCTTTCCCGGAGGAATCGGGGACGGTGACGGACAGCATGCCGACATACAGGCCGCCGGGGCCCGTGCGGTCCATCTCGGGCGTGTAGAAGGCCGAGAGCGCGCCGTCCAGATACAGCGCGTCGCGGCATTTCAGCTCATCGCGGAAGAAGAGCGCGAAGTCGTTGAAGTTGACCGGGCTGAGAGACAGCACGAACACCGCCTCCGTCTCCGAGCGCATGCCCACGCCGCTGCGGACGTACAGGCTGTCGGAGTCCGGGAGGAACCGCGGGTGAATCTCGCCGTTGGACAGGAGCAGCGGCCCCGACTGCACCGCCAGGTCGGGCTTTATTTTGAGGGCGGCGTAGGCCTCCGTCTCCATGACCCGCCCCTTGCGGTCCTTCATGAAGAAGACGCCGTTGGGCTTCAGGAAGAAATTGCCCCCGCCCTGTTTCCGGTTGAGGGGCTCCATCTCCCTGCCGTTCTCGACATGCAGACCGAGGGGCGTGTAGTCCCGCGCATAGATGCCCGCGTTCGCGGCGAAGATCAAAAAACGGCCCTGTCCGGACAGGTAGTCCCGCAACGCGTGGAAATGGCACAACGGCGTGCCGTCCTCCCGTTTCCAGTGGAGCGCCAGGTCCGCCGTGTCCAGCGGCACTTGTACTATGAGGTACCGGACGCCCTTGCTGGAGCCCCTGTTTACCACCCGCACCACGCCTGACGGGGAGACTGGAACCACATCCCCCGGCGTCCAGAGGGTGCCCGGGACCAGCAACAGCAGGACCAGCGGCGGCAAAAACCGTTTCACACACCACCCCTTTGAACGCGCCGCGCGCGGCGCAACGGGATCAGGGCACCGAGACGACGGGGACTTCAGCCCGCATCCGCGCGACCACCTGCCCGGCCATTTCCGGGGGGAGAGCCTCGCTCCAGTTGCTCCGGGTGACGGCGAGCACGGCCGGCAGCTCGCCGGCCGCAGGATCCGCCGCCTCCACCGCGCCCGGCCCGATCACGCAGAGGCCGGTGTCCAGTTCCGCGCGGCTGAAGGGGACGATTCCCTCGCCGTTCACCTCAACCGTGACCTTGTCGTTCTGATGTCCGGTCCAGGAGACATTGAACCCCGCCGCGCGGGAAAGCCGTGCGTCCGGGGCGGGCTCGGTCACCTCCAGGGCCAGCGGCGCGAAGACGTTTGCCTCATAGGAGGCGTCCCGCCGCTTGAAGACAAAGGTGTACCCCTCCGCCGCGGGGATCTCCGCGGAGTAGTAGTCATACGACTCCTCCTCCTGGCGGACCAGGGGGACCTCGTTCACCAGAATCTCGTCCCGCCCGCCCAGGAAGAGGAAGACATCGCCGCCGCTCACGCTGAAGGTGGCCTTGGCGACCGTCTTCTCCGGGGTGGTGACCACCTCGAAAAACACCGAAATCTCGCTGACGTCATAGAAAGTGGACCGCTGGTTCTTGCATCCCGCCGTTAGCAGGACGCATCCGACGGCCAGGGCAACGGCGCAGGCGCGCATGGCAGTTTCCTCCTTGGTGGGGGCGGACCGGAATCCGGCCCGACGCACCCCCATTCTGACAATCTGGCGGAAAAAATGCAAGGCGTCCCCCCTGCTTGGGCATAATGGGGCGTTCCCCGGCCACAGGAGACCGATGCCCATGAGTCAAACCCCCAGGGGGCGGATCGCGGCGCTCGCCGTCGGCGCACTTTGCCTTGCAGGGGCCCTCGCGCTTCTGCGCCTCACGCTTCCGGAGGGCGTGGCGCGCGAGACGGTCACCATCGCCGGACCGGGCGGCCGCGTCTGCGGCGGCACCCTGTGGCTGCCCCGGGAACCCGCCGCGGTCGTCATTCTCGGGCATGGCGTGACGGAGAACCGGGGCTGCATGGCGGCGCTGGCGAGACTCTTCTCGGCGAACGGGTACGCGGTGGCGGCGGTGGATTTCTGGGGACACGGCCGCTCGCGGGAGCCCTTCGACTGGGGGGCCAATCCGGAACAGATTCACGCGTGGTGCGCCTGGGCACAGGAGCGTTTTCCCGGCCTGCCGCTGGGGTATGTCGGCCATTCCATGGGCGGGTTCGCGGGGACGGACGCCTTTGCGGAGGACGCGCACGGCGTGGGCGCCTTTGTTGCCCTGGGCGCCCTGCCCCGGCGGATCCCCAAGCCCAAGACCCTGATCGCCGCCGGAAGGTTCGAGGAGCTGTTCTCCGCCGAGCAGGCGCGGCAGAAGGCGGGCACACAGGCCGATGTGCTGATTTCCCCCCGGAGCAACCATGCCCTGGAACCGTGGGATTTTACCCTGGGGTGGGGCATGGTGGAGTGGATGACCGCGGCCCTCGCCGTGGAGCGCCCCCTCTCCTTCTCCGCCGTCCGGCATTTCGCCGGGTTGCTCGCGGCGCCCCTGGGCCTGCTGGCGGCCTTCCTGCTGGCCGCCGTTGCCGCAGGCTGCGCCGCGCGCGCGAAGGCCGCCGAGACGCGCGCGCCCTTCGGCTTCGGGATGCGGTTCTCGCCCTACCGCCCCGCTGCACGCCTGTTCGGATGCGGGAACCCGTCGGGGCTGGTGCGCGTCTCCCCTCCCCTGACCGCGCTGCTGCGCGCGGCCGCCTTCTGCGCCGTCTTTGTGCTGGTCCTCTCGCTGGTTTTCGACCGGCATTTCTTCACCTCCCTCCCCTTTCATCCCAGCCGCACGGTGAAGTGGCTGGGATTGGGATGCGTGTTCTCCGGTTTGGCCCTGCCGGACCTGTGGCTGCTTAACCGTGCCACGCCCAACCGGGGGGTGAGGCTTTTTCTCGTGGCCGCCCTCACGCGCATGTTCCCCTGGGTGCTTGGGGGGCTTGTCTTGTATCTCCTTGTGCCGGGGGCGGCGTTTGGCGGCATGATGCTCTTCATCCTGGCCTTCATCCTGGGGATGGTCTCCCTGGCCCAGGCGGCGGTGGTGCGGATGACCGGCGATCCGCGCGCCGGGGCGCTGGCGGCCGGGATGCTCGCAGCCTATGTGTTCGCGTACTGGTTTCCCGTCACCTGACAAGGAGCGAGA
Source organism: Candidatus Hydrogenedentota bacterium (assembly GCA_012730045.1). Taxonomy (NCBI): domain Bacteria; kingdom Pseudomonadati; phylum Candidatus Hydrogenedentota; species Candidatus Hydrogenedentota bacterium. The sequence continues at coordinate 30,025 of JAAYBR010000143.1, forward strand.
CAATGGCAAAGAAATGGCGCGTGGTGAAGCGGGTCCTGGGGGCGCTTGTCGCGCTGGTTGTCCTGTTGGCCGCCGGCACGGCCGGCGCGCTGGGGTGGTTCCTCCACCGGACCCCCGGAAACGTGTTCGACTCGAACGGCGTGCCGATTTACTACACCGACGAGGGGGCCGGCGAGCCGGTGATCCTGATCCACGGGGTGGCGGCGAACGCCGACCTCAACTGGCGCAAGCCGGGGGTGGTTCGGGCGCTGTCCCGGGATTTCCGGGTGATCACCATGGACCTGCGGGGACACGGGCTGTCGGGAAAACCGACGGACCCCGCCCGGTACGGCATGGAGATGATCGGGGACATCACCCGGCTGATGGACCATCTGGGGCTGGAGAACGCGCATGTGGCCGGGTATTCCCTCGGCGGGTTTCTGGTCCTGAAACTGGTCACGACGCACCCCGAGCGGGTGCGCAGCGCGGCGGTTTGCGCCGCGGGCTGGTCCTCGCTGGTCAAGGAGCTGGATGACATTCCTGCGCCCTATGAGAAGCCTGTGCCGGTGCGCGAAAAACGTTCCGCACCCGCCGCCCCCCCGGCGGACGGCGCCTCCGGGGACTCCGCCCGGCCCGCGCCCAAACCGCCCAAGCCCCTCGTCCACCGGCTGCGCAGCGCCATCGGGGATTTCGTGGTCGGCGACAAGACGCCCATCAAGGCCATGAAAAAGAGCTTTCCCGACCTGACGGTGGCGCGGGAGGAGATCGAGCGCAACCAGGTCCCCACCCTGTGCGTCATCGGCGACAACGACGGCCTGTACTATCTCGGCAAGGAGCTGGGCGAGATCATGGGCGCCGTGGAGTATGTGGAGTTGAAAGGCCCGAACCATCTGACCACCCCGGTGGACCGGCAGTTCAAGGAGACCCTGCGCGGGTTTCTGCTGCGTCAGCGGGCCGGGTAATTTCAGCGGGCAACAAGCCCTTCGCGGTTGGTTCCCGTTTTCCGCCTCCATGCTCTATAATGCCGGGAAACCCCCGGCCGCCGGAATCGCGGCCGCAGAACCCCAGGAGACCCACCATGCCGAAGATTGCCATGATCGGAGCCGGAAGCATTGTCTTCGCCAAAACCCTCTTCAAGGACATCTGCGCCACCCCCGCGCTGCGGGACAGCGAGTTCCGCTTCATGAGCCGCACGACGACCAAGCTGGAGCGGCTCAAGGCGTACGCGGACCGGGTCATCGCGGAGAACAGCCTGAAGGCCACGGCGATGATCACCACGGACCGCCGCGAGGCGCTGAAGGACGCGGACTTCGTCATCGCCATGCTCCAGATCGGCGGCGTGGAGGCCTTTGAGGCGGACTACACAGTCCCCCTGAAGCACGGGGTGGACCAGTGCATCGGCGACACGCTGGGGCCGGGCGGCATCTTCCGCGCCCTGCGCACCATTCCCGAGATGCTCTCCATCGCGGCGGACATGAAGGAACTCTGCCCGAACGCGGTGATGCTCAACTATGTGAACCCCATGGCGGCGGTGTGCTGGGGGCTGGGGACCGTTCCGGGCCTCCAGTATGTCGGGCTGTGCCACGGCGTGCAGACCACGCTGGACCTCATCGCGGGCTATCTGGGCGTGCCGAAGCAGGAGATAGACTACCTCTCGGCGGGCATCAACCACATGGGCTGGTTCCTGAAGATGTCGCACAAGGGGCGGGACCTCTACCCGCGCTTCAAGGAGCTGTGCGAGAAACCGGAGTACTACATCAACGAAAAGGTGCGCATCGAGGTGATGCGGCATTTCGGCTATTTCATGACGGAGAGCACGGGGCACCTGTCGGAATACGTGCCGTGGTTCCGCACCAGCGCGGAGGGCATGGGCCGCTACTGCGATGAGCCGTCTTTTGGCGGCGAGACGGGCGCGTATTTCAAGTGGTGCCGCCTCATCGCAGACCAGTTGGAGAGCGTGGACATGTTGGCGGACGAGTCCGCCGTCCTCGACGGGCGCAGCGTGGAGTACTGCTCGTACATTCTGGAGGCGCTCACGACGGGCATCCCCTTCAAGTTCCAGGGCAACGTCCGCAACGAGGGATACATCACGAACCTGCCGATGGGCTGCTGCGTGGAGGTGCCGGTGTTCGCCGACAAGATGGGCCTGCACCCCACCTTCGTGGGGGCGCTGCCCTCCCAGTGCGCGGCCCTCAACCTCACGAACGTGAACGTGCAGGGGCTGTCGGTCGAGGCGGCCGTCTCCGGCGACCCGGAACTGGTCGTGGCGGCCTGCGCCCTCGACCCGCTCACCTCGGCCTGCCTCACCCTCAAGCAGGTGCGCGACATGGTCGCCGACATGCTGGAGGCCGAAAAGCAGTGGCTGCCGCAGTTCGCGGGCAAGGCCCTCCGGCCCACGCCGCACATTGACACGCCCCCCGGAACGGCCCACGCCTCTGTGCCGCTGGACCCGGCCCTCGCCGTGGTGCACCGCTTCGGGGAGCTGGCCCGGAAGGCGTCCTCGTAAAACCACTTTCCCGGCGGCCGCCAAAGGCCCCGGGGCCAACGTTTGGGAGTCAGGAACATGGTGAAAAAAAGCAGCGTGAGCCGCCGCGCCTTTCTGGCCGGGGCGGCGGGCGCGGCGGCGGGAAGCCTCCTTCCCCGGACCGCCCGCGCCACACAGGCGGCCCGCAGGGTCCCGCCGAGTGAGAAGGTCCGCGTCGCCGTCATCGGCACGGGCGGCATGGGGTCGCGCCACATCGAGGCGCTGATCAGCAACCCGAACTGCGACCTGGTGGCCCTGTGCGACGCGGCCAAGGGCCGCTACATGCCCGTGCTGGACAACGTCGAGAAGCTGTCCGGCCGGCGGCCGGACGGTTATCAGGACTTCCAGCAGGTGCTGGACCGGCAGGACATAGACGCCGTCTTTGTCGTCACGCCGGACCACTGGCACCCCCTGCTCACGATTCTGGCGTGCCAGGCGGGCAAGGACGTTTACGTCGAGAAACCCGTCTGTCCGACCGTGCGGGAGGGGCGCGCCATGGTGGAGGCCGCCCGCCGCTACGGGCGCGTGGTGCAGGTGGGCACGCAGCAGCGCTCCATGCCCGTGTTCCAGAAGGCCATTGACATCGTCCAGAGCGGCCGCCTGGGCACGATCACCCACGCGGGCGCCTGGGTCGGCGTGAACGAGTGGCAGACGGGGGACACGCCCGCCGAGCCGCCCAAGGGGTTTGACTGGGACAGGTGGCTGGGGCCCGCACCCTGGGTGCCCTGGTCCCCCGAGCGCATGAGCTGGATGGGCTGGCACGACTACGCGCGCGGCGGCCAGCTCACCAACTGGGGCGTCCACCTGATGGACATCGTCCAGTGGGGCATCCGCCAGGACCGGCCGCTGAGCGTGCAGGCCCTGGGCGGCAGCTATCTCGGGAACGCCGGGCAGGACAACTACAACACCATTGAGGCGATCCTGGAGTATCCCGGGTGCACGGTGACCTGGGAGCAGCGCCACAGCAACGCCAACGCGAACAAGGGGTACGGCATCACGTTCTCCGGCACGCAGGGCAGGCTGTTCGTGGACCGGGGCAGTTTCGTGGTGGAGCCCGAGGGCGTCGGAATCAAGGAGTGGGTGGGCGAGCCCGAGAAGAGCTGGGCCTACCCCCCGCATCACGACAACTTCTTCGAGTGCATCAAGACGCGCCAGCGGCCCGCCGCGGACATCGAGCAGGCCTTCCGCACCACCACCGCCGTCCTGCTCGCGGGCATATCCCTCAAGGTGGGAAAGAAACTGCACTGGGACGGCGAAACGGAAACCTTCCTCAACGACGAGCAGGCCAACAGGCACCTCACGCGGGACTACCGCGCGCCGTGGCACCTGTGAGCGGAGACACCCCCATGAAACACCTTCCCCTTCTTCTGCTTCTGCTGGCGGCCTGCGCCGCCGTTTTCGCCGCGGAGCCCGGCCAGCCCGCGCCCACGCTGGACGCGCTGCTGAAGGACATCGCCGGGGACAATGGCCCGGCGCAGTCCCTGGCCCGGCAGCTGCTCCCCCGGCACGGCACGGCGGCGCTGCCGGGACTGGTCGCCCTGCTGGGCGACGAGCGCGACCACGTCTGGCGGACCGCCGCCATGGTCATCAAGGACGTGGCCCAGCAGCCGCCCGCCGTGCTGATGGGCGGCGAGACGCCCCAGCCCCCGCGCAGGGCCGTGCTGGACGCCCTGCTGCCCTGCATCGCCCCGGACCGGCCCAGGCCGCTGATCGAGCGCGCCCTGGCCATCCTTCCGCTGGTGCTGGACGAGGAGACGGACGTCGCCCCCGTTGCCGCGCTGCTGGAGAATGCCGACCTGCGTGACCGCGCCAAGGCCGCCCTGCACGAGGCGGGCACGATGAAGGCCCTCCAGGCGATGGCCCTGGCCGCCGCGGAGACCGCCAACGCCGATTTCCAGTACGCCCTGCTGTGCTCGCTGTTCAACCGGCAGCCGAAACTCGGGTCGGACGCGTGGTTCGCCGCCAAACTGCTGGAAAGCCCCTGGCCGAAGGTCCGCGCCGCCGCCGCCCGCATCCTCGCGGAAACCGGCCGGCCGGAATTCTGGCCGATGGTGCTCGCCTCCGCGCGCGCGACCGACGCGACCGCGCAGTTTGAGGCGTGGGACGCCTGCCTCCGCTATGCCGACACGGCGGCCCGCGCGGGGGGCCGCTGGGAGGAGGCCATGGCCCGCTACCGCACCGTGCTGGCGGAGGCGCCCGACACGGTCCTTAAGGGCGGCGCCATCGCGGGGCTGGGCCGCTTCGGCGATGATTCGGTCATCCCCGAACTGGCCGCGGTCCTGAACGACCCGAACGCCTCCCAGACCGCCTCTCCCGCCCTGGGCGCCCTGTGCAGTCTGCAGGGCCGCGCCGCGAACCTGGGCCTGCTGGATGTGTGGGCCTCGCTCCCGCCGGACGCCGGGGCCGCCCTGCTGCTGAACTTCGGCGCCCGCCGCGACCCGGTGCTCACCCCCCTGCTGGTGGAGCAGGCGCAGAATGCCGACCCGGCGATGCGCGCCGCCGCGCTGGAGGGGCTGGTGCGCTCCGGCGCGCCGGAGGCCGCCCCCGTGTTGGCGAAGGCGCTGCTGGACGCCCCCGAGGCGGAGCGCCCGCCCCTGGAGGACCAGGTGCGCCGGCTGGCCAACGACCTGCGCGACCACAACCAGCCCGAGGCGGCGGGCCGTGCCTACCTTGCCCTCTACCGCACCACCGCCGACCCGGACCTCAAGGCCGCCGCCCTGGAGGGCGTCCGCCGGTATCCCGTGCCCGAGGCCTTTGACATTGTCATGGACATGCTCGCCTCCGGCGACGCCGAATCCATGCCCGTCGCGGGCATGATCGGTGTGGCCATGGCGGCCATGGACGCGGGGAAGAAGGAGGAGGGGCAGAAGATTCTGGACACCCTCATGACCAAGATGGGCGACCCCGCCACGGCCGGCCAGGTGATTGACGCCCTCGGGCGCATGCCCGATCCCGGGCGCTACGCCGGACAGCTCGGCGCCATCGGGAAATGGAGGGTTGTCGGCCCCTTCGACTGGACCCCCGCCGAGGGCTTCGCCAAGACCTTCATCAACGAGCCGAACGTGGACCTTTCCGCCGCCTACGACAAGGGGCAGCAGTGGAAGCCCCTCGAAACCGGACATCTCGCCGGGCAGATGGACCTCACCGCACCCCTGGAAATGCGGGACAGCGCCGTCGCCTTCGCCCACTGTGTTGTCGTGGTGGACGCGGACATGGACGCCACCCTCCGCGGCGGCTCGGATGACGGCCTCAAGATATGGGTCAACGGCGAGGTGGTGCACGAGAACGACGTGGACCGCGGCTATGCCCCCGACAGCGACGTGGCCCCCGTCAAGCTCAAGGCCGGGAAGAACGCCGTGCTGGTCATGATCTCCCAGCGCATGGGCGGCTGGAACTTCGGCCTGCGCCTGACCCGTCCCGACGGCACCGTGCCCGCCTTCACCGTGGAATGAACCCAAACGCATCTGGAGAAAACATCATGCGCGCATTTTCACCGCTCTTTGCCGGGGCCCTGCTGGTGTCCGGCCTGTCCTTCGGGGCGGAACCCCCGGTTTTTGAGGGCCGCCGGATCGGCACCGGCACCTATGAGTCCGCCGCCATCTTCGACGTGGACAACGACGGCGTCCTCGACCTCTTCTCCGGCGGGTTCTGGTATCCCGGCCCCGGGTTCGACCGCGCCGTCAAGGCCTGCGAGCCCATGTACCAGGACACCTATTACGACGACTTCTCGAACTATCCCATGGACGTTAACGGCGACGGCTACCTGGACATCGTCACTGGCGGCTGGTGGGGCTTGAACCTGTCCTGGCGGGAGAATCCCAAGGGCCAGGAGACCGAGTGGACCACCCACCTCGTGGCCGAGGTGGGGAATGTCGAGCGCGCCCTCTTCTGCGACCTCGACGGCGACGGCGTGCCCGAGGTCATGCCCGTGACGAATCCCGTGCACATCTTCAAGCTCAAGAAAGACGCCCAGGGCAAGGGTGCCGGCGGCTTTGAGCAGTTCACCATCGCGGTGAAGGGCGGCGGCGGCCACGGCGCGGGCGCGGGCGACATCAACGGCGACGGCCGGCCCGACCTGGTCTTCGCCGGCGGCTGGTTCGAGAACCCGGAAAACACCTACGACATGAACGCCTGGGTGTGGCATCCGGAGTTCGAGGCCCCCATGGCCAGCATTCCCATGCTCGTGCACGATGTGAACGGCGACGGGCTGGCCGACCTCATCATCGGCGAGTCGCACAACTACGGTCTCTACTGGCTGGAGCAGGGCAAGGCCGACGGCAAGCGGACCTGGACCAAGCACGACATTGAGACGCGCCGTTCGCAGTTCCACGACCTCCAGCTCCATGACATGGACAACGACGGCAAGCCCGACCTCGTGACCGGAAAGCGCTACCACGCCCACAACGGCCACGATCCGGGGGCGAACGACCCCGTCGGCCTCTACTACTACCGCATCAACGGCGGCGCCTTTGAGCGGGTCACGGTGGACTACGGCACCCCCGACAAGCACAGCGGCGCGGGCATCTACTTCTGGGTCGAGGACGTGGACAAGAACGGCTGGAAGGACATCCTCGCCCCCGGCAAGGAAGGCCTCCACCTCTTCCTAAACCAGGGTCCCGCCCCCGTCCCGCCCGCCAAGTAACCCCAACGAAAAAAGCCGCGCGTTCCCAAACGGAACGCGCGGCTTGTGTTTTTCCACTGGTGGAGCAGTGGGGGATCGAACCCCAGACCTCCGCATTGCGAACGCGGCGCTCTCCCAACTGAGCTACTGCCCCAGCGGTCCGCGTATCTTAGCAACTTCCGGCGCGGGCGCGCAAGTTTCGCTCCGCGGAAAAACCGGAAAAGCGGGGCCTGGGACTTGACGAAACCCCCGTTCATCAGTTACGTTTCGCCGGCGAAACTCCGGGAGACGACGGCATGAAAAAGATTCTCAAGCCCGGCCAGCATGTGGTGGGCATGGACATCGGCGGCACGAAGATGATGGCCGCCGTGTTCGACAGCGATTTCAACATCCTGGGCGTGTGCCGCAAGAAGAGCAAGGCGAAGTCCCGCGAGCGCGCCGAGGACCGGATTATCAAGATCATTGAGACGGCCATCGAGGCGGCGGGCGGCCCCAAAATCAGCGGCATCGGCGTCGGCTCCCCCGGCCCGCTTGATCCGGACACGGGGGTGATCATAGACACGCCGAACCTCGGCTGGAAGGATTTTCCCCTGGCCGACGTGCTGAAGAAGAAGTTCGGGGTGCCGGTCGCGGTGGACAACGACGTCAACGTGGGCACCTACGGCGAGTGGTGTTTCGGCGAGATCAGCGGGTGCCGCCACGTGGTCGGCATCTTCCCCGGAACGGGCATCGGCGGGGGCATCATCGTGGACGGGAAGATGCTCCACGGGTTCTCCGGCGCGGCGGGCGAAATCGGCCACATGACCGTCGAGGTCGGCGGCCCCTTCTGCGGCTGCGGCAAGCGCGGATGCCTGGAGGCCGTCGCCTCCCGCATCGCCATCTCCAAGGAGATCGCGGCGCTGGCGATCCGCGAGGACGCCCCCTTCATCCTTGAAAAGTGCGGCGCCGACCTGGCGGCCATCCGCAGCGGCGTCATCGCCGAGGCCGTCGCCGCCGGCGAGAAAAAGGTGGAGGACGTCGTGCGGCGCGCCGCCTACCACATCGGCATCGCCGCCGGGAACCTGATCAACATCCTCAGCCCCGAGGTGGTGGTGGTCGGCGGCGGGCTCGTCACCGCCATGCCCGACCTTTTCATCAAGGAGATCAGGCGCGGCGTGGCCGACCATGCCATGCCCTTCCTCCGCAAGAACGTCCGCATCCTCCCCGCCGCCCTGGGCGACAACGCCACGGTCATGGGCGCGGCCCACATGGCCGCCACGCGGCTCAAGGCCGCCCCGGCAAAGCGGAAGGCCCGCGCGCGGTAGGGGGGGGTGTTTCGGTGGAGAAGGCAGGCACCTCGTCATGGACAATGACGGGCGTGCTGTGGCCAGAGCGCATCAGGGGTGGGATGGGGCGTTGTCGGGAAGATGCCGGGCACGGCATGTCAACTGTGAACATGCCCTATTCTGCGGCAAGCTCCTCCCGCGTTTTTGAGAGCGCGGCCGGGGGGCGCGCGTGCAGTTTCAGGGTGCCCGGCGTGCTCTCCCACCGTTGCACGGTCGAAAATCGCGGCGGGGGGACCGCGCCGGCCTTGGGGAAACGCGCGGTCCCAGTCGCTTTTCGTGTGCCCCCGCGCGGGCAAGCCCGCGCGACGAAAGTCGGCACCAGACTGCCGCACTCCAAGGCGCCGCGCGCCGCGCGGACCCGGGGCTGCGGTAATGGGCGGCGGCCTGCTTGGACAATATGCGGGTATCCCGTTGGGACAACAAACACCACATCACGGGCCCGGGGAGCGTTCATGCCGGTCGCAGGCGTTTCTCGAGAGGCCTTTTGGTGCGATTGCCCTGGCGGGAGAATGGACACTGCCAAACGGCCTGTGCTACACTTTTCGCGTTCGCGCCCATAGCTCAGTTGGATAGAGCGCTTGCCTCCGGAGCAAGAGGCCACAGGTTCGAGTCCTGTTGGGCGCGCCATTTCTTTTAACCGGGCGGTTCTCCCCGCGTCCTCCCCTCCCCTACGCGAAATCCTCCAGCGCCAGGGCCGGATTTTGCGCCCAGGCGGTCTGGGCGCGGTAGTTGCGGTCGGCGGCGGGGTTCCCGTTGATCCCCAGCTCGCCGTAGGTGCCGATGAACTCGAAGCCCAGGCGCGCCGCCCCGGGGTATACCCGCGCAATGTCCGCCGCGTAATCCCGGTCCACTGTTCGGGTGGAGGTGTTGAACCAGTGGAGGTAGCCGTAGCGGCGGTGTTCCGGCGCCCCGGCGAACTCTTCGGGGAATCCGGGTTTCCGCACCATCTCGTCGAGGGTGTACTGCCAGACGGTCCCCGGGGGCACGGCGTCCACGTAGGGCATGGCGGGGAAGGACGCGATCCGGTGGTATCCGCGGTAGGTGCTGTTGATGAAGAGGCCGTCCGGCTTGGCGGCGAGGGCGTGGCGCAGCAGGCCGCGCGTGGCCACCACGCAGTCCATCAGGTTTCCGTTGGTCTCGAAGCCCAGCCCCGCCCGCGCGCGGACCGCGCTTTCTGACGGGTTGACAATGAAGTCGCCCATCTCGTAGTTCACGCCGCCAATGGCGAAGGTTTCCAGCATCCACTCCAGCCCGTCCCGCCACCACGCCTGGTTCTCCGCGAGGGACGGGTCGAGCACGGGGGCCACCTCGCGGCCGCCGCCGTCCTCGAAGGCGGTGCTGGCCCGCTCGGGGTGTTTCCGGAGATAGGTGGCGAGGTTGAACGGGTGGTCCCCCTCATAGTAGTAGCCGCCGTAGGCGCACAGGCCCACCCCTGGAAGAATCGCCACGCCATGGTCCCGGGCGTAGGCCGCCAGCTCCTTGGCCGCCTTCACCCCGCCGTGGGCGTCGCGGAGAAACCCCCAGACAATAACCGCGTGGACGCCAATCCGCGCGGCGTAGTCCACGAGGCGTTTGAAGCCTGTCAGAAACGATTCGGGGCGCTTGCCGTAGGGGAAGGCCTGCTCCGAGGCCGCCATCTTCCGGCTGACCGCCTCCGGCTCGTCGTCCCAGGTCATCCGCGCGTCCCAGCACCACAGGATGACCTTCATGGGCCGCGGCGCGGACGGCTCCGCGGCCGCGGCCATGCCTCCCGCCGCGCCCAACGCGGCGGCAGTCGCCATTCCCCGGAGAAAACCGCGCCTCCCCAGCCTGCCGTGGTTCATGCCTTTGCTCCTTTCCGGAACCCGGGGAGAGCATACCCGATGCGGCAAAGGCACGCAACGCGCCGGCCCCTCCCGATCGCCGGATAAGACATCGCGGGAACCGAATCCGTGGCGGGAACGAGATTGCCGCGCTTCGCTCGCAACGACAGGAAAACGTGCGTCGTTGCGAGGCGGCCGCCCCGGGCCGCCGCGGCAATCTCTTGTCGGAAGACCTCAGGGTCTCCACACCTCATGGATGAACACGCTCCCTTCGCACCGCCGACACTTTCAGCGCGGATCCCCAAGGTGTGCGTTCCCTCGAACACGTTCACGACCGTTTCTCATCCGGCGATTCGGGCTCTCCCTCCCCGGCTCAGGGCAATCGCACTAAAATCCGCAGGCTCTTTCTGGATGGAGTCCGGCCATTGTCCGTTGTGCGACCTCTTCAACGCTGAAAGCGTTGCCGAATTTAGCCCAGGCCAGGCCGCCGCCCGAAGGGCCCGGCCTGCCCTGGGGTGCCCGGACAGAAGGAATCATGCCCCAACGGGGCAGCCGAAATTAAGGCGGGGAGCGCCGCGCAGGCCTTGGGAAAACGCGCGGCCATCGCCGTCTTTCGTGTGCCCCCGCGCGGGCAAGCCCGCGCGAAGGAAGGCGGCAGCAAGCTACCGCACTCCAAGGCGCTGCGCGCTGTACGGACCCGGGGCTACGGTGATGGGCGGCGGCCTGCCTGGGCTATGTGCGGATGCCCCGTTGGGACAACAAAGACAGAATCACATAACCAAGGGACGTCCATGCCGCTCGCAGGCGCTTCTCGAGAGGCATTTTAGTGCGGGATTGCCCTGCTCCCCGGCTTGACTCACGGCGTACTTCCTGCAAGAATGGGCGCTCCCGGTCCGCTGTCAGGACCGCAACCAGACACATGAACGGAGTTCCCATGGCCGCACTGGGCAAGCAGATCCGCCTGAACCGCATTTTCAGCCATCCGTCGGGGCGCATCCTGTCGGTGGCGGCGGACCACCTGATCAACTATTCCATCGGCATGCCGGAGGGGCTGCGCCGCATCGGGGACACGGTGCGCCGGATCATCGAGGCGCGGCCGAGCGCCATCACGCTGAACAAGGGCGTGGCCATGCGCTGCGTCACGAAGGAGCTGGCGGGCCGGATTCCGCTGATCATCCAGCAGATGGCCCCCCGGGCCGGCCAGGACGGGTTCGCCGACCATGCGGAGGTGGAGGAGGCGGCGGCCCTGGGCGCGGACGCCATCGCGGTCGCCCTGTTTGTCAAGGACCCCGGCGAGTTTGCGTTTCTCAAGCGGCTGGCGCAGACGGTCCGCGAGGCGGAGCGCTTCGGCCTGCCGGTCATCCCGCACATCTACCCCATTGTTGTGAGGGACGGCGCTTCGGTCATCAGCGACCGGGCCGAGGACATCGCCTATGCGGCGCGCGTGGGGCTGGAGATGGGCGCGGACGTGGTGAAGATTCCCTACACCGGCGACGCCGCATCGTTCGCCGACATCGTTTCGGTCACGCCGATCCCGGTGGTGACCGCCGGCGGGCCGAAGTGCGAGACGTTGGAGGACGCCGCCGCCATGATGCGGGACGTGGTGCGCAGCGGCGCGGCGGGCAGCACCGTCGGGCGCAATGTCTGGGGCTTCCCCGACATCGCGGAGGCCATTGCCACGCTCAAGGCGGCCCTGGAGATTGACCGGTGACCCTGACGCGGGACACGGCGCTGGCACTGCTGGAGGCGCACGGGCGCGGCGGCGCGTGGGTGTGCCACTGCCGCGCCGTGGCGGAGCACGCGGCCGTGCTGGGGCGCGCGCTGGCGCGCCGCCATCCCGTGGACCATGATTTTCTGTGGCGCGCCGCGCTGCTCCATGACATTGGCCGCTCGGTCACGCACGACCCGGTGGGGCACGGTGTCGAGGGCCACAAGCTGCTGTCCGGACTGGGGCACGCCCGGGAGGCCGCGCTGTGCGCTTCCCACATCCTTTTTGGCCTGGAAGCCGCCGAAGCCGCGCAATTCGGCCTGTCGGAACGGGCCCACCTTCCCGAGGGACTGGAGGAGAGGATTGTCACCCTGGTGGATTTCCTGGTCGAACACACCCGGCCCACCACGCTGCGTCAACGGTTTGAATCCCTCAAGCAGCGGAACGCGGAGAATCCTTTCTTCTCCGGGCGGCTCGACCGGGCTCAGGAGCGCGCCCGGGGGTTCATGCGCTGGGTGGAGGGGGAAATCGGGGAACCGGTGGAGGAACTGCTCGCCCGGCACGGGGCCGTTTCCTGAGCGCAGGGACGGGAATAGGGCGATCCGGCTGAGGTGTACCTGTACCCATGCGGAAACTGAGACGGGTTCCCAACAGTCCTAAAGAGCGACCGCCAAACAGGTTGGCGCGGGCACAGGGGGCGTTGTTGAACGCGGACCTGGGAAAGGATTCCATGACTTACGCGGATTCCCGGATATTCTCGCGGGGGCTTCGGTGTTTCCTTGCGGTTGCGGCGGTTGTTGCGGCCGGAGGGGGGGGCGCAGAGGCCGCGGCGGCCCCTCCCCAGGACGCGGCAGCCATCCAAAGCGGCATTGCCGGGTTTGTGGCCGTCGTGGAGACGTCCTCCCCCGCCAAGCGTCTCGACTACAGGGAATTGACCGTCGCGCTGTTCCTCCGGGCGCATGGCCGCGCGCCCTCCCCTGTCGAGTTCTTCATGATCCGGGAGACCGCCGAGGCGTTTTCCGCCACGCCGGAGGAGGTGCTTTCGCTGGTGCTGCGGGAAGACCAGCCCGGTCCGACGTGGGACCAGTGCCGCCGGTTTCTGCAACGTTCCGGGGAGAAAGAGTTCCAGCCTTCTTCGGACGCGGCCGCCGTGGCGGCGGCGCTCGCCGCCACTCCGCTGGAGGAGTTGTTTGCGGAAATGGATGCGCTGGACGGGGCCAAAAGCGGCGCTGCTCCCGCCGTTCCTGTGGCTCCCCAGACCACCCCCGCCGATCCGGCGGACTATCCCACCTATTTCGGGTACTTCCACGACCACAGCGAGCTGTCCCTGGACGCCGAGGGGGATCCGTACCAGGCGTACCGGACGGCGCGCGACCTGGCGGAATTGGATTTCTACTCCCTGGCCGACCATGCCGAGTACCTGATTCTCTGGCCCTGGGACGACAAGTGGGACACCCTTCGCGATGCCGCGAATGCGGCCTACCAGCCCCATCAGTTTGCGGCCCTGTGGGGCTTCGAGTGGTCCAATCCCCTGCTTGGCCACATCACCGTGGTGAACAGCGACGGCTTCATCAACGCGGTGAGCACATACGGGCTGGGAAGCTTCTACCGGTGGATCTCCAGGCAGGCGGATTCGTTTGCCCTCTTCAACCATCCGGGCGACTTTGACCACACAGGCCGGGAGTTCCGCCGTTTCCGGCTGTCTCCCGCCGGCGTGCCCAACCTTGTCGGCATGGAGCTCTGGAACAGGAGCTATGGATTTGACCAGTACTATTACGCGGGAAGCTGGGAAAGCGACACGCCCTTCTTTGACCTCGCCCTTCAGAAAGGCTGGCGGATTTCCCCGGGGGGCGGTCAGGACAACCACAGCCGGGCCTGGGGGCTGCGCAACGACTTCCGGATGGGCGTGCAGGCGCGGGAGCTGACCCGGGACGGCATTGCGGAGGCCTGTCTGGCGCGGCGCTTCTACAGCACGGAGGACAAGAACCTGCTGCTGGATTTCCGGTCCTCCGGGCATCCGATGGGGTCCCGGCTGAAAGGGCTGCCCCGGGTTTTCACCGTGAGCCTCGGCGACCGCGGCGGCGACGGGTTCGAGCGGGTCCGTCTCTTCCGCAACGGCGAATTGGCGCAGGACGCGGCCGTGTCCGGGAACGCGGTGGACGTGGTGTTTGAGGACCCCGACGGCGCGGGGAACGACTACTACTATGTGATCGTGACGCAGACCGACGACGGCGACCGCAACGGCCGCAACGATGAGGCCGTTTCCGCGCCGATCTGGTTTGAGGACGGCCCGGAGGACGAACCCCGCACCCCCGCCTGCGGCACCCTGTCCGCAAACGCCGCCGCCCGGGGCGGCTGGGGAAGCCTTGCCGTCTGCGTGACGGCCCTTGTGCTGCTGGTCTGGCTGCGCCGCCGTCCCCTTCCGGGATTCATGAGGTAGTTCGGTTGCGCATCGCCGGGCCCGTTCAGTCCGCCCCGGCCATTTTGGCGAGCAGCGCCTCCAGCGCCCGCGAGGTCGCCCAGGCCTGGGTTTTGCGCACAACGGGAAAAACCACCGGCAGCGGGAGAATGGTGAGCGCGCAGACCCACAGCAGCTCTGGCCGTTTGTTGACTGTGATGAAGACCACCGAAAGCGCGACCGTTTGCACCACGGCGATCACGCCGATGACGACAAGCAGGAACTTCAGGACGGAGCGCAGGTTCCCGAACTCGGCGTTCAGAACGAGCTCCTGGCCGATGACCGTGACACTTCCCCGCGAGACCATGAGCAGGGGCTGCTTGTTGGTCTTCCAGAAGGACACGGGATTCTCAAAGAACACCTGGTTTCCCGTCGGCGGGAGCGCCTGATACCCCGCGTCGGCCAGCAGCCGCCCCGCGCGCGCCAGTGCCGCGTCCCGGTCCCCCGTGAACGCCGCCCGGCCTTCATAATCGTCCGCCATCTTCCTCAGGCTCCTTTGCCTCCGGTTCGGTCCTCTTCCGCTCCCTCCCGCGCTTTCGCACGGCGTCGCGGAGCAGATACTCGATCTGGCCGTTGAGGCTGCGGAGTTCGTCCGCGGCCCAGCGGTTCAGGTCTTCGAGCAGCTCCGGCGGCAGCCGCAGCAGGAAGGACTTTTTCTCGGCCACGTTGACGCCCCCGTCCTACTGGTACAGCGTGCCCGCGTTCACCACGGGCCGGGTGGACTCGTGGCTGCACAGCACCACCAGAAGGTTGCTGACCATCGCTGCCTTCCGCTCGTCGTCCAGCGGAAAACGCTTTGACTCCTCCAGTTTGTCCAGCGCCATCTCCACCATGCCCACGGCGCCCTCCACGATGCGGGCGCGCGCCGCCACCACGGCCTCCGCCTGCTGGCGCTGGAGCATGGCCCCCGCGATCTCCGGCGCGTAGGCCAGATGGGCGAGCCGGCTCTCCTCCACCACCACCCCCGCCGGGGCCACCCGCTCCTGCACCTCCTGCTGGAGCGCTTTCGAGACCTCGTCCGTGCTGCCGCGCAGCGAAATCTCCTCCGTGGCGTGGAAGTCGTCGTAGGGGTAGGCCATCGCCATGTGCCGCAGCGCCGCCTCGCTCTGGACGGCGACGTAGTTCTCAAAATGGTCCACGTCGAAAATGGCCTTGGCCGCGTCTGCCACCCGCCACACCATGACCGCCGCGATCTCGATCGGGTTCCCGCGCAGGTCGTTCACCTTGATCGTCGCCCCGTTCAGGTTGCGGCGGCGCAGGGACACCTTGCGCTTGAGGTAAAACGGGTTCGCCCAGTGGAACCCGCTCTCGCGCACCGTGCCCATGTATTTCCCGAACAGGATGAGCGCGGCGGCCTCGTTCGGCTGGAGGGTGAAGAAGCCCCCCGCACAGACCACCCATACCGTGCCGAGAAGGGCGAGCACGACAACGACCGGCACGGCCTCGTTGGCGGCCCCCCAGACGATTCCCGAGGCGATCAGGACGCCTGTTGTGAAGAGGAGAAAGAGCATCATCCACCCGTTGGCGACAGTCCGCGGCACATCCCTGGTAACCATGTCCTGGTCTCCTTTCAAAACCATATCATTATGATATCATCTCCGGAGACAGAAGTCAACCCCTGTTTTTCACCGCGGGTTGCCGGATCCCCCCTCAGGCCAGCGAGTTCAGATACTCCTCCAGACGGGTGTATCCGTCCGGGCCGGTCTCCGCGCCGTCGGCGGGGTTGGCGGGGTCGAGGCCGTGGGTGCGCTCCCAGTCGTCCGGCATGCCGTCGTGGTCGGTGTCCGGGGGCGCGGGAAGGCTGTTCAGTTCGGGCCAGCCGCCGACAGCGGCCTGGGAGTCTATGATTCCCTTTCCCCCGCCCTCGTAGGTCTCCCCGAATTTCGCGGTGCCGGTGCGCACCTCGTGGACGATGCGGGTGTCCACGGCGTCCCGCCGCAGGGAGCACCCCGCCTGCCGCAGCACCGCCTCGAAGGCGTCCTCCGCAGACTGTGTTTCCACGGGGGCCACGACGTAGGGGGTGGTGACGCGGAGGGTTGCCTCGGTGGCTTCGCCGTCGGGGGCGAAATGGACGCCGCCGTTCCAGTTGTCGCGGGTGATCTTCGGGAAGCCCCAGACGAAGTTGCCGTCGCAGTACATCTTTCCGCGCGGGTCCTTCTGGAGGAAGATGCGTCCGCGCACCTCCCTGTCCGTGGCGGGGCCGTGTTTGTAGTAGTTGTTGATCCAGTTGCGCGGCCACATCTCGCCGCCGTAGGCGCTGTTGAACCCCCAGTTGTAGATGACGTTGTTGCGCATGTCCATGAGCCCGGACGCCTCGTTGCCCGAGGCGCGGGGGTTCCGGCTGGAGTGGTGCGCGAGGAGGTTGTGGTGCCACGAGCCGCCCGGGCCGCCCCACAGGCCGCCGTAGCCGTGCTTCCCCTTCTTGTGTATCGAGTCGGTGAGGCTTTCGGTCACCATGCACCACTGCACCGTGGCGTTGGCCCCCTTGTTGATGGAGAGCGTCTCGTCCACCCCCCAGCTCACGGAGCAGTGGTCCACCAGGAGATGGTCCCCCTCCCCGCCGAAAGCGTCCTGCTCCTTCTTGGTCTCGTCGCCCGGACGGAACCGCATATACCGCACAATCAGATGCTGGGTGTTGAAACTGACCTGGTAGTCCTTCACGCAGATGCCGTCGCCCGGGGCGGTCTGGCCCGCAATGGTCAGAAAGGGGTTCCTGATCTTGATCTGGGACGCCAGGGCGATGTTTCCCGAGACACGGAAGACGACGGTCCGCGGCCCCTCCGCCTCGCAGGCCTCCCGGAAACTGCCGGGGCCGCTGTCGCCCAGATGGGTCACCTCAAATACCCTTCCGCCGCGCCCGCCGATCGTGTACTTGCCGAAACCCTCGGCCCCCGGAAACGCCGGGACGCGGTCCGGACGGAAACGGGACAGCACGAGAAACGGCGCGTGGTCCTGGTAGGCCGTGTCGCAGAGCCATCCCCCGGGCAGCACGATGCGGTCAAAGCGTCCGGTCACGGATTCCACGCCCTCTCCGAACACGGCAACGGAGGTGTTCTCGTGCGGCTCAATGCGTCCGGAAAAGGAAACCGCGAGCGTTCCAGAAAGGGCCCATCGTCCCGAGGTGACGGTCTCCCCCGCCGTTCCGTCGGTGATCACGAAGGTTCTTCCGTCCGCCGGAAGGGGCTCCTGGGCCGCGCAGGTTCCGGCGGCCAGCAGAAGGGAGAAAACCGCCGGGAAACAAGAGGAAAACCGGTGCATGGGGCGCGCTCCTTGCGCCGGCCTGTCCTTGCGCCGGCCGCATTTTCCGCCAGTCTGAACCGCCTTCCCGGCGCGTGTCAACCCCCGGGGCGCGGGCGGCGTTGTTCCAGCAGACGCGAAAGCAAGATAGCCCAAAGCCCTTTCCTGTCTATGGAACGTGGACGAAGTTCCTGCCTGTCCTCCCCCTCCCGTCCACGTTCCTCTTTTTTTGTCCGCGCGTGTTTTCCGGAGGACGGAGGACGGTGTCAGAACAGCCCGCGCAGAACAGGCATGCCCCAACGGGGCGGCCGAAATTGCGGCGGGGAGTGCCCGCCGGCCTTGGGGAAACGCGCGGCCACGGTCGTTCTTCGCGGGCTCCCGCGCGGGCAGGCCCACGCGAAGAAAGGCGGCAGCAAGCCACCGCACTCCAAGGCGCTGCGCGCTGTGCGGATCCGGGGCCGCGGGGGGCTGGACGTCATGGACAGGCAAGACACCCCCCGCGCGCTTCCCTGCCCGTGCCGTCTCCATGGGATTCGGTTGGCCGCCAACCCCCGGCGCCGCGAGTTCCGGGTTTTGGCCTAGGCCCCAATGGTGGAGCTGAGGGTGAGCATGGGCAGGAGCATGGCGATGACGAGGAAGCCGACGACGACGCCCATGACCACGATGAGGAGGGGCTCGAAGAGGGCGGCCATGGCCTTGACGGCGCGGTCCACCTCGATGTCGTAGGCGTCGGCGACGCGCTTGGCGACGGCGCCCACGCGGCCGCTCTCCTCGCCGACGGCGAACATGCTCACGACCATGGGGGTGAAGAACAGGCGCTTGCGGAGGCACTCGCTGAGGCTTTCGCCCTCGGTGATGCCGATGTGGATCTGGCTGACCTCGTCGCGGATGAGGCGGTTGGTCATGGTGTCGGCGGTGATCTTGATGGACGTGAGGATGGGGACGCCGTTGTCCATGAGGGTGCCGAGGGTGCGGGCGAACTTGGCCATCTCGTACTTGACGATGACGGTTCGGATGACGGGAACGCGCAGAAGGAAGGTGTCCATCTGCCGCCGGCCGGTGTCGGTGCGGACATGGCGCACCACGGCGGTGCCCAGGACGAAGAGGACGATCAGGACGGCCCACCACCAGGTGCCCATGAAGTCGCAGAAGCCCATGACCATGCGGGTGGGCAGGGGAAGTTCGGCGTTGAACTCCTCGAAAATGGTGACAAACTTGGGGAACACGAAGGAGACGAGGATGAAGATGGCGATGGAGCCGATGGACAGCAGGAAGGCCGGGTAGATCATGGCGGAGGTGGCCTTGCCGCGCAGCTCCTCCTCCTGCTCGCCGAAGGCGCAGATGCGCCAGAGCACCTCCTCCAGCATGCCGCCGGTTTCCCCCGCGCGGACCAGGTTGCTGTACATGGCGGGGAAGAGGTCGGGGTGCCGGTCCATGGCGTCGGCGAGGCTGTTGCCCTTCTGGACGTCGTCGCGGAGCTGGTCAATGACCTTGGCCAGTTTGGGGTTTTCGGTCTGCTCGACCAGGGTGCGCAGGGCGCGGGTGATCATCATGCCGGACTCGCACAGGTTGGCGAGCTGGCGCAGGAAGAGGTTGCGGTCCTTCAGGCGGATGCGGGACAGGGCGTCGCGGAGGGAGTCCTTCGCCTGCTTCTCGCGGAACTCCTCCACGCGGAGGGGGAAGAAGCCCATGTCCCGCAGGCGGGAGATGGCGGCGCGCTGGTTCTCGGCCTCGACCATGCCCGTGACCGGCGCGCCGGGGCCCTTTTTCGCCTCATACTGGAACTGGGGCATTGCTTCGGTCCGTGCCGAGTCCGAAGTCCTCGGTGTCTGCGGTCAGCCGGAGGACCTCCTCGAAGGTGGTGCCCCCCGATTTCACACGCTGCCACCCGGAATAACGCAGGGTCTTCATGCCGTTGCGCATGGCGACCCGCTTGATGTCCAGCGCGTTGAGCCGCTCCACGGTCATGCGCTTGATCTCCTCGGTGAAGGCGAGCATCTCATAGATGGCGAGGCGGCCCCTGAAGCCCGTGTGGCGGCAGGCGTCGCAGCCGCGGCCGTGCCGGAAGGCGGCGCCCTCCAGCTGGTCGGGCCGCAGCCCGAACTCGCGGAGGAGCAGCTCCGTGTCCGGCTCGTGGGGCTCGCCGCACTCGCGGCAGACGCGGCGGACCAGGCGCTGGGCGATGGAGGCGATCATGGTGCTGGAGATGAGGAAGGGCTCGATGCCCATGTCCACGAGGCGGGTGACGGCCCCGGCGGAGTCGTTGGTGTGCAGGGTGCTCAGGACCAGGTGGCCCGTGAGGCTGGACCGGATCGCCATTTCGGCGGTCTCGTAGTCGCGGATCTCGCCCACGAGCATGATGTCGGGGTCGTGGCGGAGCATGGCCCGCAGGCCCAGGGCGAAGTCGAACCCGATTTTCGGCTGCACCTGCATCTGGGAAACCCCGGCGAGCTGGTACTCGATGGGGTCCTCGATGGTGATGATCTTCCGGTCGAGCTGGTTGAGCTTCGCCAGGGCGGCGTAGAGCGTCGTGGTCTTGCCGCTGCCCGTGGGGCCCGTCACGAGGATGATGCCGTGGGGCTTGGTGATGAACCGGTTGAACACCTCCAGGTCCTCGGCGAGGAAGCCGAGCTGGTCCAGCGTCATCGCCATGGACGAGCGGCTCAGGATGCGGATGTTCACCGTCTCGCCGTGCGGCGTGGGCAGGATCGAGACGCGCAGGTCGTAGTGGTTGTCGCCGAAGGAGGCGAGGATTTTGCCGTCCTGCGGCAGGCGCTTCTCCGCGATGTTAAGGTTGGCCATGATTTTGATGCGCGAGACGATGGCCGAGTGGAAGCCCCGGATGCTCGGGGGCGTCGGGGCCTGGTGCAGGATGCCGTCAATGCGGTACCGGACGCGCAGGGCCTCCTCGAAGGGCTCGATGTGGATGTCCGTCGTGTCCGACTGGATCGCCTCGAGGATCAGCTCGTTCACGAACTTGATGATGGAGGCGTCTATGCTGTCGTCGCCGAGGTCCGAGCTGGACTGCGAGGACTCCAGGTTCACCACGCCCTCGGCGCCCTCGGCCGCGCTGATGAGCATCTTCTCCATCGTGTCCGCGCCCACGCCGTAGAGGTCGCGGGTGACCCGGGCGATCTCCTGCGGGGTGGTCACCACGGCCTCGATGCGCCGCTTGAGCACCAGGCGGATGTCGTCCAGAAGCTGGGCGTTCAGCGGGTCACTTACGGCGACCACCAGCAGGCCGTCCCGCTCCTGCACGGGGACGAAGCCGTAGTGCGTGGCGAAGCGGGCGGGAACCTTGCTGATCAGTTCCGGGGGGATGGTGATCTTCGACGGGAGGACGAAGCGCATTTCGCAGAACTGGGCGAGGGCCTCGTAGGCCTTTTCGGGGGGGAGGTAGCCCATCTGCACGACGGCGGCCAGGAGACTCAGGCCGTTTTTCGCGGCCTCGGCCCGGGCGCGCTCCAGACGCGCCGCGTCCAGGACCTCCTGCCTCAGCAGAAACTGCTCAAAACCGCTCGCGGCCACCGGCCGTCCTCCGTGGGTTGTCGTTCAGGCGCGGATTATACCACAGCCCCCGGCGGCCTCCCGCCGGCCTCTCAGGGTTCCAGGCGCGCCAGGGCCGCCTGGGCCTGGGTGCTGACCGCGGGGCTGCCGCCCGAGGCCGCCTGGAGAAACAGGTCGCGCGCCTGCGCCTCGTCGTGGAAGGCGTCGCAGTAGAGGCCGCCAAGCGCCAGGTTGAGCTGGGCGACGGCCGCAGGCTCGACACAGCGGCTGCGGGCGTCCTCCAGGGCCAGGACGGCGGCGGCGGGGTCCTGTCCGGCGGCGGCGCCGGAGGGGTGGATGATCTGGCTGACAGCGGCGGCGGCGAGCATGGTCCCCGGATACCGGGCGATGACGCGCTCCAGCTGTGGCAGGGCCTCCTCCCGGTGCTCCCGGGCGAAGTCCAGGGCGCGCAGCGGCGCGTAGTCATACGCCCGCGCCTCGTCAAGGAGGTTAAACCGCTCAATGCTGCGGGGGTCGGTGGTGAAGGTGTCCGGATAGCGCTCGCGCAGACGGGTGTAGGCCGCGTGGGCCTGCGGGTACCGCTGCAGGTGGGCGTATTCCATGTCGGCCAGGAGGGCCTGGGCGGCGCCCGCCCCGGGATCGTCGGGGGCTGCGGCCAGCGCGCCGGTCAACGAGGTCCGGGCCCCGGCGAAATCCCGCCGCTGAAGCGAGGCGCGGGCCTGTTCCAGCACGCCTGCCAGCGGGGACGGGGCGGCGCTCTCCGCCGCCTCCCGTGTGGGGGCGGGTCCGGTCGGAAGCGGTCCCGCGGCGAAATACACCCCGGCGGCCAGCACGGCCACCGCCGCCGCGGCCAGCGCGCGCGGGAACGCCCGTGAATGGTGCGCGGCGGGGGCTTCCGCCAGTCCCGCGCGGACCGCGGGGAGCAGATCCCCGGTGAACTCCGGGGTTTCGAGGAGGTTCATGGCGCGCAGGGCGCGGAGCTCCGCAGCCTCCCGTCGGAACGACGGATCCTCGCGGAGCATTTCTTCCAGGAGGCGCTCGTCCTCCCCACTCAGGGTCTCGTACAGGGACGCGGCCAGGGCGCCCTCCGCGCGGCGCGCGCGTGACCAGGGGAAACGGGTCCAAAGAGGCATCACTCGTCCCCTTCCCGCGCGTCCGGAGCGTCCGGCGCCATGTCTTTGAGTTCGGTGCGCAATTTCTTCAACGCCCTAAACAGGTGTACTTTCACACTGCCCACGGTGCAGCCCAGCTGCCCCGCTATCTCCACGAGGGAAAACCCCTCGAAGTGTCTGAGGACAAACACGTCGCGCTGCATCGGCGACAGCACCCGCAACGCGCCGCGCACGCGCTCGTCAATCTCCCGCGCCGCCACCGCCTCGTCCGTCGCGGCCACATGCGGCTCCACGGGCGCGTGCTCCGTGTCGCCCACGAAGGCCTCGTCCAGCGCCTCCTGGGGCCGCCGGATCCGCTTGCGGACATGGTCTATCGCCTGGTTCGTCGTGAGCCGCAGGAGCCACGACAAAAAACTGCCCGTCGGCTCCCACGACGACAACTTCCGGTGGGCCTTGATCAGCGCGTCCTGCGCCGCGTCCAGGGCGTCCTCGCGGTTGCCCGTGACGCGGTAGGCCGCCGCGTACACCCGGCCCTGATACCGCCGCACGATCTCCTCGAAGGCGGCCGCGTCGCCCGCCCGCGCCGCCAGAGCCAGCGCGGTGTCGTCCGTGGCGGACCAGTCCTTCGTGTTGTGGCGGGACATCTGCATGCTAAACGAGCGCGCTCCGAAAAAGGTTTACAGGAAAGATGGCCGGGGCGGCCGAAAGGGTTCCCGGCTCCCGCGCCCAAGGGGCCATTGTACACGGTTCCGCAGGGCGCGCCCCAGTTGACCGCGCCGTGCCCGCCGGGGTATTGTTGCCCCCTTGGGGTGGTCAACCCGGCGGCCACAACATCCTGTGCGGGCGGCCGGGGACGCGCCCCCCCCTGTCCCCCCATCGAAAGGGCCCCCATGCTGCTGTGGATTGAAAACGCGCTGAATGCGGCGAACGGCATTTTGTGGGGCCCCCCCATGCTGATATTGCTTTTCGGCACGCACCTGTTTCTTACCGTGCGGCTGCGGTTCATCCAGCGCCATCTGGGCACGGCGGTCCGTCTGTCCCTCAAGCGGGACGAGGCCGGCGGCGGGGACATCAGCCCCTTCGGCGCGCTGACCACGGCGCTGGCGGCCACGGTGGGCACCGGCAACATTGTCGGCGTGGCCACGGCGGTTTCCCTGGGCGGCCCCGGGGCGGTGCTGTGGATGTGGCTGACCGGGGTTTTCGGCATTTCCACCAAGTACGCCGAGGCACTGTTGTCGGTGAAGTACCGGATAAAGGGGCCCTCGGGCGCCATGGCCGGCGGGCCCATGTATGTCCTGGAGCGGGGGCTGGGCTGGAAGTGGCTCGGCGTGCTCTTCGCGGTGTTCACCGTGGTCGCCTCCTTCGGCATAGGCAACATGGTGCAGGCCAACGCCCTGTCGCACCTGCTGCTGGAGAACACGGGGGCCCCGCTGTGGGCCAGCGGGCTGGTCATGAGCCTCCTGACGGGGGTGGTGGTGCTGGGCGGCATCAAGTCCATCGCCCGTGTCTGCCAGGCCCTGGTGCCGTTCATGGCCCTGTTTTACATCGTCGGCTGCCTCGTGCTGCTTGTCATGTTTGCGGACACCCTTCCGGAGACGGTGGCGCTGATTGTGAAGAGCGCGTTCACGGGACAGGCCGCGGCCGGGGGCTTCCTCGGGGCGGGGATGCGGGAGGCGGTGCGTTTCGGCATCGCGCGCGGGCTGTTCTCCAACGAGTCCGGCATGGGCAGCGCGCCCATCGTGGCCGCCGCGGCGCAGACGCGCAACCCCGTCCGGCAGGCCCTGGTCTCCGCCTCGGGCACCTTCTGGGACACCGTGGTCATCTGCCTTATGACCGGCCTGGTCATCGTCAACTCCGGAAAATGGCAGGAGGGCCTTCAGGGGGCGAAACTGAGCCACGAGACCTTTGCCAGCCTGCCGGTGCTGGGGCCGGTCATTCTGACGGTGGGCATGGCCACCTTCGTCTTCTCCACCATCCTCGGGTGGTCCTACTACGGTGAAAAGGCCTGCGAGTACCTCGCGGGGGCCCGCTCGGTGCTTGTCTACCGCGCCCTGTGGACCGTGGCGGTGCTGGCGGGGGCCCTGGTCAATCTGCCGCTGGTCTGGTCCTTCGCCGATTTCGCCAACGCCCTCATGGCCCTTCCCAATCTGGTCGCCCTGCTGCTGCTCAGCGGCGTGGTGGTGGCGGAGACGCGGAAGTACCTCTGGGACGGCAACCTGGACATGGAAAGCGCGGACGAGGCGCCGCAGGAAAAGCCCTAGGCCAGAAACAGGAAATCCTCCCCCTCGGCATAGCCCCGGGGAAGCA
Source organism: Candidatus Hydrogenedentota bacterium (assembly GCA_012730045.1). Classification (NCBI taxonomy): domain Bacteria; kingdom Pseudomonadati; phylum Candidatus Hydrogenedentota; species Candidatus Hydrogenedentota bacterium. Next base: position 54,605 of record JAAYBR010000143.1, read on the forward strand.
GTCTTGTCCGGATGTCGTCCCGGGCGCCGGGGGTGCCGACGGCGGCCACAACGAACACCCCGTCCGGCGGGGGGAGGTCTGGTGGCGCGATGACGGGGGTGCCGTGGATGGTGCGGCCGATCTTGCGGGGGTTGATGTCCACCACCGCCTCCGGCCGGAGGGTTTCCCACTCGCGGAGCCAGCGCTTCCCCACCTCCCCCGCCCCCCACTGGAAGAAGCGCCGCCCGTCCCAAAGCCCGCTTTCCGCCAGATAATGCCGCTTGCACCGCCGGAAGGCCGCCTCGGCGTAGCGGGGGTCGGTCCTCGAAAGGCGGCGGCCGTGGTCGCGCCATTCGAGCACCGGGACGGACGGCTTGGCGAAGCGCCGTCCGGCCCGCCAGACGCGGAGGACCAGGTCATAGTCCTCGGGCCAGCCGCAGTCCCGGTATCCGCCCAGCTCCTCGAAGAGGGCTTTGGGCATCAGGAAGGTCGGGTGCGGCACGGGGCATTCCACGAGGATTTCCCGGACGATTTCCCGGTGGGTGAGCAGGCCGTTCACCCAGGCCTCGTAGCGCCGGGCGCCGGATCCCACCGGTTCCCCCGTGATGCGCACCACGCCGCCGCAGAGGCCGATGCCGGGGTCGGCCTCCAGCAGGGCGCGCTGCGCCTCCAGCCGGTGGGGCAGGGAAAGGTCGTCCGCGTCCATCCGGGCCAGCAGGCGGCCGCGTGCCGCTTCGGCCGCCGTGTTCAGCGCCGCCACAATGCCCCGGTGCGGGGTGTGCAGCGTGCGGATTCGGGCGTCCTCCCGGGCCAGCTTGCCGGCGATTTCGGGGCTTTCGTCCGTGGACCCGTCATCCACAACGAGCAGTTCCCAGTCCTGAAAGGTCTGGTTTCGGACGGAGTCCACGGCTGCCGGCAGGGTGGCCGCCGCGTTCCACACGGGCAGGAGCACGGAAATGGCCGGCGAATCAGCCGCGGGCCGTCCCTCCCCCGCCCTATTCGCCGGCGCTGTCGTACTGCTCCAGGTAGGGGTAGATGTGCCCCGTGATGAAGGATCGCACCACCCGGAGGTTGGCGATGACGGTCTCCGGCGCGTCCGGCGCCACCTGCTGCTTCCCGAAAATCCCCTTCACCTCGACGAAAATCTCGTTGTTGCTGTGCCGGAAGGTCTCAATGTTCACATAGAGCGTTCCCGGGCACTCCGCCGTCTCCGGCAGCACATAGCGCAGCCCGGCGGTGGCGATGGGGCGGTTGAACACCGCCATGGCGCGGGGCTCCTGGCGGCACACACGCTCAATGAGAAAGCGCCGGCAGTCCCCCTCCCCTGTGAGGGCGAAGGTGGAGCGCACCGTGGCCGCGTGCACCATGAACCCGGGAATCCCGCGCGCCTCGCCCAGCCGCGGCATGACGGTGCGGACCCGCTCCTCGAAGTCGGCCATGGGAATGTCGGCCCACTCCTCGATGATGAGGGCGCGGTCGGGCAGGAACAGCAGGACGGACTGGGCGCGGCCCCGCCGCGAGTAGAAGCGCGCCTGGGCCGTGTCGCTCACCTCAATGCTGTCATATCCGGCGCCGGTCTGGGAGAGCTCAAAGTAAAGCTTCTGGAGGGCGCCCCGGTTGAAGGGCTGGCCGGGGTGGATCAACTCTACGCAGAAATGGATGACTCTGTCTTCAGCCTGCATGATGCGCCCGTCCGGGGTTGCGGTTTGCGATGGGAGTATAGCGTTGCCGGGGCGGGGGCTTCAACGGCCCGCCAAGGAAATCGAACCAGGACGCCGCCCATCACCGCAGTCCCGGGTCCGCGCAGCGCGCAGCGCCTTGGAGTGCGGTGGCTTGCTGCCGCCTTTCTCCGCGCGGGCTTGCCCACGCGGGGGCACACGAGAAACGATGGTGGCCGGCGCTTCCCCAAGGCCGTTGCGGTCCCCCCCCGCCGCTTTGCATTCTGCGCGGGTTCCCGCTACCGTATACGGCATGGAGACGGACAACCGAGAGGCGGGCTCCGGCGGGCGCATGGGGCTGCTGCTGCTGCAGACGGGCTCCCCGGACACCTGCGACCTCGCGGGGGTGCGTCGCTACCTGCGCCGGTTTCTCATGGACCCCCATGTGATCTCCCTCCCTTTTCCCCTGCGCGCCCTGCTGGTCCACGGGATCATCGCCCCGTTGCGGGCGCGGAAGAGCCTGGAACTGTACCGGCACATCTGGACCGGCCAGGGGGCCCCGCTGACGGCGCACACCCGAAACCTGGCGGCGGCCATCGCGGCGCGCCGTCCGGACCTGTGCGTGCGGCACGCCGCGGTCTACGCCAGCCCGACCCCCGGCGACGCCCTGCGGGACTTTGTCCAGGAGGGCGTCGGGGAGGTGCTTGTGCTTCCCCTCTTTCCCCAGCACGCCACGGCGAGCCGGGGCGCCGCCCTGGCGGCGGTTCGGGCGGCGGCCGCGCGGGCGCCGCATGCGCCCGCTCTCCGGGAGCTCCCCCCCTTTTATGACGCCCCGTGGTTCATCGAGCCCCTCGCCCGCCTGTATGGTCCCCTGTTGCGGGACTTTGCGCCGGACCGGGTGATCTTCAGTTTTCACGGACTCCCCCTCGCCCAGGCCGCACGGGACGCGGCGGCGGGGCCGGAATGTGACTACGTGGGACAGTGCAAGGCCACCATGGACGCCCTGGTCGGGGTGCTTGGGCTGGATACGGACCGATGCCGTCTGGGGTGGCAGTCCCGGTTTGGGCGCGGCTGGCTGGCCCCGGACACGGAGAGCCTGCTTGCCGCCGCCCCGGCCGGGGGAGCCGCGCGGGTCGCCCTCTGCGCGCCCTGTTTTGTCGCCGACTGCCTGGAAACGCTGGAGGAACTGGGGCTGCGGGGACGGGCGTGTTTTATGGCGGCCGGGGGCCGGGAACTGCTGCTGCTGCCCTGCCTGAACGTTTCGGACGACTGGGTGGAGGCGGTATGCCGGCGGGCCCTTCCCCCGCCGAAAGCCAAAAACTGAAAAAAAAGCGGTCTGTGCGAAGACGGGTTGTTAATTTTGGGGATATGTGCTACAATTTGGCGGGAAAAGGCGCCCGGATTAGTCGGCGTTTTACGGAGGCAGTTATGTTGCAAGGAAGAGTGTGTGCGCGCGCGGTGCGGCTGGGGCGTGTGCGCGGACGTTCCCCGCGCCTGGCGGGGTTCAGTCTTCTTGAGTTGACCATCGCCATCGCCATACTGATGACCATCCTCAGCATCACCGCACAGGGGCTGGTGTCCAGCCATGCGGTCATGCGGCTGCAGAACCAGCGCAACGACGCCATGAACTCCTGCCGTGCGGTCATTGCCAATCTCCGCCAGGTGGCGCGGGCGCTTCCGGTAAGCACGGACTGCCCAGCGGGGGGGGCCATGTTTCCCTGCGTGTTGATGTCCTGGCTGGACGACATGCCCGGCACGTCGGTGGAGTTTCTTGAGCTGTCCGAGGCGGAGCGGGAACCGTACCGGGGCCTGTTTGTGCTGCGGGACCAGGAGATTCAGGTGCTGCTGCTTGACGCGGACGGGAACCCCGCAGTCACTTCCCTGGTGGAGAGCGGCAACACCAACCCGGTGCATGTCCAGGTCATCACGCGCTGGACCGGCGCGCGCGGGCGGGTGTTCCAGGCCGGACTGCGCACCATAATCACCAACCGATAGGGCTGCCCCCCGGAGAAACCCATGAGACAGGCGGGATTCACCCTCATAGAAATGATGATTTCGGTGGCCATCGTGCTGGTGGTCAGCATGCTCGGCTACATCGCCTTCTCCTCCAGTTACGAGGCCATAGACCTGAACCAGCGCATGGGCGCCCTCCAGGCGGACTGCCGGGACGCCATGCGCGCCCTGAGCGACGAGGCGCAGATGGCCGTCAAGCGGGCGGCCCCCGGGCAGGTGCTGCCGGCCGGCGCCCAGGATCTGCGGGTGAACCCCGGAAATCCGCGCGAAATCACCTATGTTGTTCCAACCGCGAACGACGGGACGGCTTTCTCCCCCGTGCGGACCATCCGGTTTGAGTCGGAAGACCTGCCCGCCGCCGGGCTGGAAAACGGCGAGTTTGGCAACGGGCGGCTGGACCCGGGCGAGGACACGGACGGCAACGGGCGTCTCACGCGCCAGCTGGTCCTGATTAACGGGATTCAGCGGCGGGTGCTGGGCAGCGCCACCACGCTGGCAAATGTCGCCTTTGACCTTTCGGCCGACGGCAGCTGCCTGGTGGTCACCATGACCGCCGTCACCCCAATCGCCCAGGACAGCGCCCGGATGCTGCGCGTGGACACCGAAAGCACCATTTACCTGATGAACTGACGTGACGTGGGCCGCCCGGACGGCGGGCAGAACAGAGCAAGGAGACCACGGGGATGGAAGCGAAGAACAACGGTTCGCAGCGGGGCATGGCGCTGGTGCTGGCGCTCATTGCCATGGTGCTGATCCTGGGGGCGGTGCTGCTCGTCTCCCAGCAGGCGACGCGGGCCGCCGCGCAGACCGAGATGCTCATGTCCCAGATGGACCTGGAGGAGGCCTGCAAGGCCGGGATAGACACGGGCATTGAGCGGCTCTGGAACCAGTACGTCACCGGCAACGGCAACACCACGGGCAATCTGGCCTCCTACAAGGTCTTCGTGGACGAGGTGGTCGAGGAGGGCGGCCAGGCCACCCTGGCCAGCGCCGCGTCCCCGATCGTGCTGGACGAGGCGTCGGGGCTGGCCGTGACGGGCCTGACACTGGCGCGCGAGGACACGCTGTTCGGCGTGGACGTGACCATCACCTCCACCGCCAGCCGGACCAAGGGCGCCGCCGCCGGGGAGCCCGCCACGCTGACCGCCCAGCAGACGGTCCGCATCTCCGGCACCCCCTTCACGGGCTTCGAGTACGCCGTGCTCGCCAACCAGATCAACTGCATCCTCTGCCACGCGGGCATCCGCAACCTGGACCAGGAACTCAACACCGATGAAGACCTGCGGGGCACCTTTGACCGCGTGAAAGTCGCCACGCTGCAGGCGCTTCTTTACCGCAAGGACGCCGCCGACTCCCATATCGCGGGGACCCTGTACACCCGCGGAAATGTTTACAACACCAACTACAGCCTCCTTTCGGACGCGCAGATCCAGTCGTCGAGCGGCCTGAAGAGCCGCCAGTTTGACACCACCAACGGAAAGATCACCCAGAACCCGACAAACGGCGCCATGATCACCACTCCCATGGTTGCCGCGGGCAACGACGCCCAGGGCCGCCCGACACAGTTCGGCAATCTCTACCGCAACTATCCCAGCGACCCCGACCTCATGACCGACGGGCCGCTGCCCACCGACTTTCCCGCGCCGTTCCCGGACAACGACGGCGACCGGTATGTGGACACCGACGAGTTTGAGGAGATCGCCGGGGTGCTGGAGGGAAGCATAAATGGCGGCGTCGCTTTTGGCGTGCCGCAGGGGTCCACGTATAACACGAACGCACTGCCGACCACCTCCAACTCAGCCCTGGCCACCCTTGCGGCCACGGGCCAGTTTAATGGCAACCTGATTCTGGTCGGCACGGAAGCCAACCCCATCCAACTTAACGGGACCGTTGCCGTGAACGGCGACCTGGTGATGACGGGCAAGGTGAGGGGCACGGGGCAGATTTTTGTGCGCGGCAACACGTATCTCACGGGCGATGTCACCTATGCCGACGCGCCCGGAAGATTCGGGCAGGCGGACGACGGCACCCAAAACGCCATGGCCCTCATCACCGGGGGCAGCGTGCTTATGGGCGACTACCTCACCGTGCGGGGGAAGAACCACTCGCTGGACACCGCGCACGTTCCGAGCAGCGCCTACAGCATTGATGTACGAACCGCGAACAGGTCGGCGACCCAGACCATCAGCAAAAAGAAGGAGACGCTTAACTACGGGTACTTTGATCCGGGAGTCATAGATGCCGGCGGGATTTTTCCCACCATGGTGGACAACAGCGGAAAGACCGTGGCCCGGCAGGGCCAGCAGTTCTCCTTCACCCAGTCGGAGCTTCAACTGTTCAATTTCTATGAGTTGGAGAAGGCCGTGGCCGATTCCAGTTACACCCCCCGTTTCTACGGCATGCGGGAGAGCCAGCCGGACAACATCTGGGTGTTCACCAAGCTGAGCGACGAGCACTCGGTGAAGTACGACCGGACGGACAACACTGTGAAGCTGCTCCAGGACTACATGATTTCCAAGGGCTACCCGCTGGACATTCTGGACCGGGCGGCGTACCACTACATGAATCCGGAGGGCAACTGGATCAGCGAGGACATCCTGCGCCGGATCTGGTACAACGACGAGATGGCCCGGCCGGACAAGTCGAAGTGGAAGTTTGACGGGCTGCTGTACAGCAACAACGCCATCTTCGCCATCACGCGGAGCAAGGCCCGCCACAAGTCTTACACCGAGGGCAAGATGCAGGTGCGCGGCGCGATCATCTGCCCCGATCTCGGCGTGCTGGTGGCCGGTTCGGACACATCGGGGCAGGAGTCGTTCACGTTGCTCTATGACGGGCGCGTGAAGGAGTTCTGGGCGCCCCAGGACCGCACCCAGGTCTTCTTTGCCCGCACGGTCTACAGCGTTCTCCGCGACGGCGGCTGAGCACGCCCCGGACACCCGGCCCCGGCCTGTGATGGCCCTCCATTGTCTCTTTTCAGAAGGGAGAAACCGTGAGCATGAGCAGGTTTGTTGTCCTGGCGGCGCTGTGCGCCGCGGTCGCCGTCCCGTCCCCCGCGGACACCATCCACATGAAAAACGGCACGCCCGTTGACGGGGTGGTGGAGTCAAAAAGCGAGGGGATGCTGACGGTCCGGGTCGGAAAACGGCGTGTCCGGCTGCGGGAGGACGAGATCCAGCTGATTGAGGAAAACGACCGCGACGGAAGCCGCAATCTGGACGCGGCGCGGGAGGAGGCGAAACGTCGCGACGAGGAGCTTCTTGCGCAGACCGGCCTGAACTACCAGCAGCGCGGGGCGGTGGACGCGGCGCTGGAGAAGCTCTTTTCCGACCTGGAGGACCTGAGCGCGGAAGGCCGGCGCAAGCTCATCGAAATGCAAAAAACCAGCGACCTCCTTCCCTACATGCTGCTCTTTTTCTCCGACATGTACCCGCAGAAGCGCGCGCGGCTGATCCGGCTCATCTTTGAGTTCGACCCCGGGAAGGTGCGTCCCCTGCTGTCCCAGCATGCCTGCGACCCCGAGGAGACCCTGCGCGAAGCCTGCCTGGAACTTATGGGCAAGGTGGCGGGGCACAGCCCCGCCGAGGTGGAACTGCTGGTGAGGGGGCTTGCGGACGAGAAGGGCGCGGTGCGCATGGCGGCCTGCCGCGGGCTGGCCGCCGCGCGGAGCCGGGAGGCCTCGCCCATGCTCATACAGGCCCTGCGCGGGTCTGACATGCGGATCCAGAACCTTTCCCGGGACGCCCTTGCCGCTGCGTGGTCCACGCCGGAGGCGGCGGTGCGCTTTGAGAAGGCCGAGGAATGGGCGGCGTACTGGGAGCAGCAGGCCGCGTCCGTGCCCGCAGCGTACTTCCCCGACCGGGTGGTTCCGCTGGTGGAACCCGGCACAATGCCGCAGAACGACTAGGCGCCCTCCACCACGCCGAAGTACGGCTTCCGGGTTTTCCAGGCCCCTTTGGTGAAGTCGGGGCATTCCACGGGGGCGGACCCGCGCGCGATGCTCTGCTCCGAGAGTCCGACCACACAGCTCATCAGGGCGGCGTCGCACGCGTCCAGCGGGGGCGCGCTTTTTTCGCGGACGGCTTTTGCGAAAAAGGCCAGCACCAGGTAGTCGGTGCCCGCGTGGCCCGCCTGCAGGGCGGCCTCCCCCATTTCCCGCCACCAGGGATGGTCAAACTCCTTTTCGTAGGGCTCGAAGGGCTCCCACTCGTGGGACACGGGGCTTCTTCCCTCCAGGTAGACCGAGGTCCGGTGCTGGTCGTAGATGCCGAGGGTTCCCTGGAGCACCCAGCGGTTGTCGTAGGGGCGCGGCAGGGTCATGTCGTTGTTTACAACAATCGTCTTCCCCCCGTGCGTGCGGATGACGGTGGTGACCACGTCGCCCTGCATGATCTTCCGCGCGGCGTTGGGGTGGTCCGGGCCCTGCTTCCGCGCGAAATGCGCGTTGATGCCGAAGGCGCCTGTCGCTGTGGAGGTGAGGGAGGCGAACATGTCGCCGCAGCCGATGTCCAGCCAGCTCAGCACGGGGCCCAGGCTGTGCGTGGGGTACTGGTCGCAGTTCCGTTTCTCCAGAAAGGCGCCCCGCCAGGACTGTTTTCCGTCCGGCGTGCAGAACCACTCCACGCAGTCGTGGGCGTAGGCGCAGTGCGCGTGGACCGGGTGGCCGAAGAGGCCCGCGCGGCGCATCTGGAGCAGGGCCAGGTTGTCCCGGCGGAACGACCAGTTCTCCAGCATCATGCAGGGGACGCCCGTCTCCGCGCTGGTGTTCACCAGCGCCCAGCACTCGTCCACCGTGAGTGCCGCGGGCACCTCGACCCCCGCGTACTTCCCCGCCCGCATCGTGTCCACCGCCATGGCGGCGTGGGAGTCCCAGGGCGTCGCGATGATCACCGCATCGAGATCGTCCCGCGCCAGCAACCGCCGGTAGTCCTCCGGTCCGCCGGTGTACTTCTCTGGGGCGGGGCGCCCCGCGGCGGCCAGCAGGGCCGCGGCGGCGTCGGCGGCGGCGGGGTCCACGTCGCACACCGCCGGGACGTCCACGGACGGCAAAGAGAGCAGGGTTCCCAGCAGGCTCTGCCCGCGGCTGCCTGTGCCGATGATGCCGATGCGCGCGGGGGGGCTCCCCGCGCCCTCCTGCGCCGCGGCCAGGTTGGCGGCGGCGGCCGCCACGGCCGCCCCCAGAAACGTTCTGCGCGCCATGTCTCTCATGTGTCGGGTTCCTTTGACGGCGGCTCGGGATGGAATCGTGCGCGCCGGCGCGTTGTTTTTTCTTTTCCACATGTTAGAATAACCGGAGTGCGGAAACAAGGCGGCAGGTGTCCCCGTGTCGGGGCTCCGCCTGTGGAGGTGTTCATGGAATTTTATCTGGAGCTGCTTAACCCGGTGTTTGAGCACCTCGCGGAGTACAAGATCCAGTACATCGGCGGCGCCGCTATCGGGCTCCCCTTCCTGTACTTCAGCCGCAAGTACACCGTGCCGCTGATTCTGTATCTGCTCGAGATTTCCGTCTACCTTTCCCTGATGCACGGGGTGGTCCATCTGCTTGTCCTGGTGACGGCCTGGTTCAAGGTCACCTCCTCCATGAAGGCGCTCCGTCCCGACGGGACGCCTTCCGAACAGGTTGACTGGACGACCCCCCTCTTTTCGTTCTGGGACCGCTCCCTGTACGAGCCTGCCTGGCTTCTCTACATGGAGGCGTGCTTTGTGGTCATTGTCCTGGTGGTGGTCTTCCGGTACCGTCCCATGTCCACCCAGCACAAGCCCAAGCCGAGGTACAACCCCGACGGCACCCCGATTGCCAAGAAGGACAAGAAACAGGGCGCGGAGGACTACCTCCACAAGTACCGCCGCAGGAAATACGCGGATGAGGTGCGCGCGGAGGATGAGCGGCTGAAGCGGTTGGAAAACCAGCGCCGCAAGTAGACGCGGGGGCGCCGTCCCAGTTCACCGTCCCGGCAGGGTTGGACGGCTGTGCCGGGTGTCGGTTCTTCCCAGGCGGAGATTGTTTGTTTGCATGTTCGCATCTTGCGCAATTGCCGCAATTGCCGTCGCGCCCGGCCAGTGTTTCATGACTTCCCTAACATGCTCATAAAGAACAAGTTGAACCGATGGAAGAATGCCCGGTCACCGGATTTTTTCTTGACAGGGGGGTTGGCGAAAACGGGGCTTCCGTGTATAATACCCGTAATGAGAGCGGACCGAAGGTTTCGGGGCCGTGACCTAGAGGCGTGCGCCATGCACTATACGGGCTATCTCGTGGTGATGACGGGCATCATCGCCGTGGTGATGCTCGTGAGCGTTCCGTCCCTCTTTGCCAGAAAATGCCCCGGATGCGGGAAGCGGAACCGGGTGGACGCGCGGCGCTGCCCCGGGTGCGGAGTGGAGCTTCCCCCGGACGATCTGTAAGCCGCCCGCGGCGGGCGACAACATGGAAGGCGGACGAACCGTGGCTGAATTGACACAGTGTCCATTTTGCGGAAAAGAGGCGCCGGCGGGAAACCGCAACTGTCCCCATTGCGGGGGGCCCCTGAAGCAGGGGGCCATCGCCCCCTCCCCCGGAAAGCAATGCCCCAACTGCCGCGCCGAGGTGCAGGGGGGGGACATTATCTGCGTGGCCTGCGGCACGAATCTGCTCACGGGCCAGCGCGTGGCGGCCACGGGGGAGAAAAAGGACCGGGGCGCCAGGTCCCCCTTCCCGGTGATGGCCGTGCTGAAGTGGCTGGCTGTCGGGGTCTGCGTGACGGCACTGGTGGCCGGACTGGTACTGGGCGCCGCGTGGCTGCTGGGGGACCCCGTGGCCAAGGCGCGGTCGCAGGCGGCGGCGGGGAACATTCCCGAGGCGCTCGCCACGGTGCAGAAGGCGGTGGAGAGCCGGCCCAACAGCCGGGACGCCCGGATTCTTCAGGGAAAACTGCTGATGCAGGCGGGGCAGCCCGCGCGGGCCGCCGACGCGTTTGAGGCCGCCCTCAAGCTGGACGCGAAGGACCCGGCGCCGGGGTATCTGGCGGTGCTGGCCGCGGCCAAGATGGGCGGGGAAGAGGGGCTGCGCCGGCAGATCGCCGCGCTGCGGGAACTGGTCCAGCTGCACCCCGGCGAGCAGAAGGCCTGGCGCCTGCTGGTCACGGCGCTCGGCGCGGCGCACGACTACGGGAACCAGGTGTCTGCCATCTATGACGCGGGCTCCGCGGGAATGGCCACAGGCATTTCCATGGGCGTGATGCCGGGGGTGGCCCGGGCCCTGGGGAACGACCTGCCGGCCGCCGAGAAGGCTCTGCGCGAGCTGGCGGCCGCCGCGCCGGACAACGGGGACGCCCACGCGGCGCTCGGTCTGGTGCTCAGTCTCCAGGGGCAGGGCGAACAGGCGGCGCAGGCGCTGCAGGCGTCGCTGGACAAGAACCCCACGGCGCCCGGCCGGGTGCGGTTCCTGCTGTCCCTGTACCAGCTTCGCAACGGGGCCTATGAGCAGGCCCTTTCGCTGCTCCGGCAGGCCCGAAAGGATATTCCCGAGGATTCCCGCGTGGCGTTTTTCTTCGCCCTCGCCCTCCAGCAGGCGGGGCTGGGCGATGAGGCGCTCACGGAGTTTGAGCGCGTGTCGTCCGGGTCCGGGCCGTACGCGGCGGAGGCCGCCGTCCAGATGGCCACCCTCCTGCTCAAGACGGACAACGTGGACCGGGCGGCGGCCGCGATGCGGCGCGCCTCGGAGCAGGGCCTTGCATCGGCCCGCATGATGACCATCCAGGGCATTATCCACGCGAAACAGGAGAATCCCGGCGAGGCGGAGAACGCCTACCGCCGCGCCATCCAGGCCGATCCGGACTATGCGGCGGCGCATCTGGAACTGGGCCTCCTGCAGGTGGGGCGGAACGCCCTGGACGAGGGGGTCCGCGAGCTGGAGCGCTTTCTGGAGCTTCGGCGGGCGGCCGGGTCGGACGGGAATGTGAATGAGATCGAAGTGCTGGTCAGCCAGTTGAAGCAGACGATGCAGGCTTCCTGAGCGGCCGGATTTCCTTCAGGAGAAGAGAAGACATGCGACGAACCACACCGTTTCTGACGGTCCTTGCCGCCGCGCTGGTGCTGGCGGCCCCGGCGGCGAACGCCTGGGGCCCCCGCACGCAGACGGCCATTGTGACCACGGCGGCCAAACTGGTCTCCAAGGCGGGCAACGCCCCCATTTCGAAAATGGATGAGCACATCCTCGCGGGCGTCGCCCTGCCGCTGTCGGAGATCACGGCGCGCCATCCGGAGTTCGCCACCGACCCCGTCTCGGTGATCGAGCAGGAAATGGCCCTCCTGTCGGCGGCCCGGCGCGGGCGGGTGGACGTGTATTTCGCGCACCGGCTCGGCATTCTGGGCAAGATGATCTGCGCCGTCACGGCGCCCCTGGCGGGGGCCGAGGTTACCTGGCGCAACATGTACTACGCCGACGCGGACAACGCCATTGCCGGCCTGCGGCTCAAGGAGTTTCCCCGCAAGGAGGTGGACCCGAAGAGCTATTTCGTCCGCCTGCAGGGCGAGATGACGCTGAACTCCGAACTGATCGAGAAGCAGTACAAGGACGGGGTGGGCTTCAAGGATGTGGCCGCGACCACCTTCCCGGCCGATGCGAGCCGCTCTGTGGCCGCCGTGGCGGATGTCTGGTGGACCGTGCTCACCTCCCGCACCGTGCCGGGCGGCGTCTCCGAGGCCCAGCTCCAGGAATACGTCCTCGCCGCGCAGGACTACCTCATCCAGCGGGGGAACCTGCAGGAGCTGGAGGCCGCCGTGGCCGCCCACAGGCAGCTGACCCCCTTCACGGCGGACATGGACGCCCGCGTCGGCGACATGCTGCTGGCCGCCGGGTACGAGGACCGCGCCATCGCCGCCTATGAGACCGTGCTGGCGGCCGCCCCGGACCGCAAGGATGTCGCCAAGAAGGTGGCGGACTATTATGTCGGCAAGGGGAACGGGCTGCTGCAGGACGGGCGGCTGGAGGACGCCCGCGACGCGTTTGCCGCCGCCGCCAAGGCCAACCCGCTGCACCCCGAGGCCGAGGCCAAACGGCTGGAGGCCGAGGCGCAGATCACCGCCCGCGACGGCCGCCAGGCGGCCCACCGGGACGCCCTCAGCCGGGCGGACGAGCTGCGGGCCATGGCCGAGCAGGAGGCCGCGCGGTCGTACTACGCGGAGGCCATCAGCTTCCTGCAGCAGGCCGAGGCCGCCTACCAGGAGGTGACGGACGAGTTTCCCTCGGAGGCGCAGCAGCGGACCCGCGGCCTCCGCGACGTGCGCGACCTGCTGAACCAGTGGAAACAGTCCCTCAAGGGGAGCGCGCCGACCTACAGCGGGCGCGGCTTCACCGAGGACCTGAACAGCGCCGTGCAGGCGGGCATGAAGGGGTTGGAGCAGGAGGCGCTCGCGGAGATGGCGGACAAGGCCCACGCCGCCGAGATCGAGCGGCTCACGAAGGAAATGCAGCCGCAGCTCGCTATTCCCTGACCCCCGCCGCGGCCACCCAGTCCGGGGGCAGAACCCAGGCCCCCGCCGCGGCCGGTTCGGCGGTCGCGGCGCGCACCCGCCCCAGGTATTCCCGCCGCGGCATGACCACCCCGCCCATGGACGCCAGATGGGCCGTCGGCATCTGCGCGTCAATCAGGGTGTGCCCCCTCCGCAGGCACAGCGCCGAGAGCGCCGCGAGCGCCGCCTTGCTCGCGTCGCGTGCCAGGTGGAACATGGATTCCGCGAAGAAGCACCCCCCGATGGAGATGCCGTAGAGTCCGCCCACCAGCGCGCCGTTCTCGCGGCACTCGATGGAATGCGCGTGCCCCTCCTCATGGAGCCGGATGTAGGCTGCGGCCATCTCCGGAAGGATCCACGTCCCGTCCTGCCCTTCCCGGGGCGTCTCGGCGCAGGCGCGGATCACCTCGGCGAAGGCCGTGTCCACCGTCACCTCGAAGCGGCCCGAACGCAGGGTGCGCGCCAGCCGCCGGGACACATGTACCCGGCCGGGAAAGAAAACCAGGCGCGGGTCGGGCGACCACCAGAGGATGGGCGTGTCCTCGCTGTACCAGGGGAAGATGCCGCGGCGGTACGCCTCCAACAGCCTTTCCGGGCTGAGATCCCCGCCCACTGCCAGGAGGCCGTCCCCGTCCGCATGTTCGGCTGGGGGAAACCGCAGGGAGCGCAGGGAGAGGCGGTAGAGGGTCATTCCGCCCCCTCCCCCACCAGCGCCAGCCCGATCTCGTTGTTCAGCTCGAAGCCCGCAACGGTGGGGCGCGCGGCGCGCCCGTCCCATTCCAGGAGCCCCCTTCCCTTCAGGCCCGCCAGCACCGCGCCGAAATCCGCCTCCAGGGACGCGCCAAAGCGTTCCCGGTAGCTGTCCGCCGTCAGCCCCTCCCGCAGCCGGAAATGCTGGATCAGGGTCTCCACTTTGATTTCCGGAGGCGTCAGCGCCAGCGCTTCGGACTTTTCTCCGGGAGCGCGCAGATACCCGTCCAAGTCCGACGGATTCTGCGCCCGCACCCCTCCAGTGAAACAGTACGCCCCCGGGCCGAACCCCGCGTACTCCCCGTTGCGCCAGTAGACAAGATTATGGCGGCAGGCCCGGCCGGACAGGCAGAAGTTGGAGATTTCATAGCGGTCATGGGCCGCCAGCGCCCGGCGCGCCGCCCGGTAGAGGGCCAGGGCGGTGTCCTCGTCCACCGCCTGGTCCCGCCGCGCGGCGAAGGGCGTGCCCTCCTCAAAGGTCAGGCCGTAGGCCGACACATGGGGCGGGGCCAGGGCTGCCGTCTCCCGCAGGGTTTCCCCCCACGCGTCATGCGGCCTGCCGCCGAAGATGAGGTCCATGCTCCAGTTGTCGAACACCGCCGCCGTCCGCGCGACGGCCCGGCGCGCGCCTTCCGCGTCATGGCGCCGTCCGAGCCAGGCGAGCACCCGGTCGTCAAAACTCTGCACCCCCAGGCTCAGGCGGTTGAAGCCCAGCCCCCGCCAGGCGGAGACCTTGTCCGCCGTCACGTCGTCGGGGTTGGCCTCCAGGGTGATTTCGGCGTCGGGCGCGACAAGGAAGCGGCGCGCCACGGCGTCCAGCACGCGCTCCAAGCCGGCGGGCGGGACCAGGGAGGGGGTTCCCCCGCCGAAGAAGAGGGTGTCCGCCCGGTCGGGCCCGTCAAACGCCATGATTTCGCGGCACAGCGCCTCCACGAACGCATCCGGCGGGTCGCCTTTCACCGGCAGGCTCACGAAATCGCAGTAGGGGCACTTCGTCCTGCAGAAGGGAATGTGTATGTAGACACCGAACATGTCCGGGCTCCCCGGATGCGCGCCTATCCCTCCGCCCCGCCGGAGGCGGACCCGCCGACCCGGCCGACAATGTCCCGCTCCGCCACCCAGCCCAGGGACCTGCTGTCGCCCTGCTCCCCGGCCTTGACGGGTGCGAGCAGGAAGTAGTGCCCCTCGGGAACCTGGGCGTACTCCGGGGCGCGCAGCCGCCCGTAGGGGGCCGCCGCGGCGTCCTCGGCCGTCAGGGCCGGCACGGGGAGCGGACGCTCTTTTCCGTTCACCAGCAGACGGCCGTCCTCCAGGGCGACCCGCTCGCCGGGCAGCGCGGCGACCCATCCGGTGAAGGAGACCTCCTGGCTCTTGTCGGCCACCGCCGACGCCAGCACCAGGTCGCCCCGCCGGGGGCGCGCCCACCGCAGCAGCCAGAGGCGGCTGAGCGGCACCCGGAACCCATAGGCCAGGGCGAGGGCAAAGCGCCACCGCTGCCCCCCGCCGGCCGTCGGAGCGGTCACGGGGCGGCCCACCAGCAGGCGAACCAGGGTCAGCAGCACGACCAGCGTCGCGGAGACGCGCCACCAGAGGGTGCCGGAGAAGCCCGTGAAATCGCGCCAGCGGGGGGGCGGCCACCAGATGCAGGCGACGCGCCCCACGAGGTGCTCATTGGGGACCCATCCGAACCAGCGTCCGTCGCGGCTGTGCGCGCTGTTGTCGCCCAGCAGCAGGTAGTGCCCCTCCGGGACCATGGAATACTCGTCGCCGGGGAGGACGCCGTAGCGCCCCTCAAACGGCGCGGTGTAGAAAAGGTCCTCCGGCATGCCCGGAGGCGGCGTCAGCGGTTTTCCATCGGCATACACCGTCCCGTTGCGGATTTGGATGCGCTCGCCGGGCATGCCGACGATGCGTTTGACCAGCGTTTTAAAAACGGCGTCCTTCTCGACAGTCTTGAAGACGACGATGTCCCAGCGCTGCGGGGGGCTGCCGTAATAGAGGCGCTTGTTCATGAAGGGCACGCGGATGCCGTAGACCCACTTGTTGACCCAGACCCGGTCACCCTTGCCGAAGCCCGGATCGCCGAGCAGGGTGGTTTCCATGGAACCCGAGGGGATGCGGTAGGGCTCGGCGACGGCCCAGCGGAAGGCCAGGGCCAGCGCGAGGGCGATCAGGCCGCCGCGGGTCCATTCAACGGTCTGCCGCCAGGTCATGCCCGCCGTCAGCCAGCCGACCGCGCCCAGGGCGGTGACCACGGCCCCGGAATACCACATGCCCTCGGAGGTGCCCGGAACGCCCGTGTTGCCCCGCTGCATCAGCCAGAGGCCGGCGGCCACGGCGGCGACGCCCGCGTAGGTCATCCAGGCGGGCACAAAGACGCGCTCCCTTTCGGGTTCCGCGCCGCCGGGTTTCCTCTTCTCAGACTTCTCTTTCTTCATGCGTGCCTTCCAGAATGCGCCCGGGCGGGACCGTGCCGTTTTTGGGGCGCGTTTTCGGCGGGGGCCGTCTCAGCGGTCCGCGCCGGAGGGGGGATCCGTCACCACGTCATCATAATCAAACGGCGGCACCCCGATAATCAGCGACTCCAGGTCGCCGACGGACTGGTGCACATGCCCCGGCCGTATCCACACGCAGTCCCCCTGGCGCACCGGAACCTCCTCGCCGTCAATGATGATCACGCCCTCCCCATTCAGAATGAAGTAATACTCGTCCGTGCGGCGGTGCCAGTGGGGCTGCGCGTGGTCCGTCCGCAGGCGGGTGATGCTTGCAGGGGCCCCGTCCTCCTTCTTGAGAATGCGCTGCCGGAACCCGCAGATGCTGCGCTCCTGGTCCTGTTCCTCGACATTGACCTTCACGTATGCGCGCGTGTCGTCCATCCCGCGGGACTCCTTTGCCCGAAAAGCGTATCATACCCATGCGCGCGGCGGCCACCCGGGCGGGCAATGCTTGCCCCAACCGCCGCGGTTGTGGTTTGATGGAATGCGCGGCGCAGGCGGGCATCCGGTTCGGACGCCCGCCGCGCTGGAAGGAGAACACCATGCGGTTGATCGTTTTTCTGGCCCTGGCGGCCTGCGTGCTGTTGCCGGTCGGATGCTCCCAGGGCGGCGCGCCCCCCTCTGCGGGGCCCAGGCGGACGGATGCGCCGCCCGCCGCGCCGCAGGCTCCGGAGGCGGCGCCCGGCCCCGCAGTGATAGACATCGGGGACGTTGAAAGCAGCATCGTGGTGGCGGCCACGGTGCCCCCCGAGGGTCTGCCCGCGGAGGTGACGGTGGAGGAGATGAAGACGGCGCGGGACCGGCTGGCCCTCTGCACCGTGACGGTCCGCCCCCCCTACCCTGCCAGTCTCACGCTTCGCATGACGCTGGAGCCGCAGCGGGGTTTCGCGGAGCGCCCCGTGGTGCTGCGCGGCGCGGTGTACCGGGACGATGCCCCCCTTGCCCCCGCGTTGGAGACGGTCGTGGGCGCACAAGGGCCGGCGGCGCCGGCGGCCCCCGCCGCCGCCCGTCCCCTCACGGTGGACGTGGACCTGATGCAGGGACTGACCCCTGTTCCCGACACGATGCTCGTCGTGGGGAAACTGGACGCGTTTCTGATGGATGCGGGCGCGCCGGAGGCGGGGCTGGACCCCGCGACGGCGACCTCCGCCAGCCGCACCGTGCTGCAAAGCAACCCCGTGCGGGTGAACTTCGTCCGCGAGGGCGCGGCGCAATGAACATCCTGTGCGCGGGCGCGCATCCGGACGACGCCGAGTTCTACGCGGGCGGGTCCATGATCCGGTGGGCCGCCGCCGGGCACCGGGTGACGGCGGTTTCGCTGACCAACGGCGACGCGGGCCACCACGAGACCCCCCTTCCGGAGCTGGCCGTCCGCCGCCGTGCGGAGGCGCTGGAGGCCGCGCGCAGGGGCGGCTATGAGGCCGTGACGTGGGACGTGCATGACGGGGAGCTCATGCCCACCCTGGAGCTGCGCCGGGAAATGGTGCGGCTGATCCGGCGCTGCCGCGCGGACGTGGTGCTCTGCCACCGGCCCTACGACTACCATCCGGACCACCGCTACACGGGCGTCCTGGTTCAGGACGCGGCGTTCATGGTCACGGTGCCCCATGTGTGCCCCGAGGAGCCCGCGCTGGAGACCAACCCGGTGTTCCTCTACATGACCGACCCCTTCTCGCGGGAGGCGCCGTTTCAGGCGGACCTGGCAGTGCCCATAGACTGCGTGGACGAGGCCAAGTGGCGTCTGCTGGATGCCATGCCGTCGCAGTTCTACGAGTGGCTTCCCTGGCTGGAGCACCGGCTGGACGAGGTGCCCCCGGCCAACGCGCCGGAGGCGCGCTTCGCCTGGCTTCAGCAGTTCCACGGCCCTGTGCTTGACGAGATGTTCGCCCCCCACCGCGCCGTTCTGGAGCGGATCCACGGCGCCGCGGCCGCGGGGGTGCGGCGTTTCGAGGTGTTCGGTGTCTGCGGTTACGGCCGGAGCCCGGGCGACGAGGAAGTGCGGGCACTGTGCCTGTGCGGCGCCCCTCCGGCATGACCCACTCTTCAAGGAGACCCGCCATGAAGTCCCCCCTGTTCCGGTTCGTGATGGTGCTGACCCTCCTGCTGCTGCCCGCGGCGGGCCGCGCGGCGGACACGCCCGTGGTCATCAACACCGGGGTCGGCACCGCCCTGACCGTGCCCGGCTCTGTCCTGTTCACGTTTCAAAAACGCTTCGAGGGCCCGGATGTTAAAAGCGCGGTGGAGTCCGCCGGCGCCTTCATTGCGGAAATGCAGCAACTGCTGCGCTCTGGGGAGGTGCAGCCCGCCGTGGTGTCCTCCGTGCCGCCGCTGCTGACCAACCTCGACTCCGCGTGTGTCTGGGCACAGGTGCGCGCCGAGTTTCTCATGACCACCATGAACACGCCCAGCACGGGCCCGGTGCAGTACGGGCTGCTCTGCGACAAAATGTCCGCCCTGGCGGCGGCGCAGGGGGCCACACTGGTACAGCCCAAGCTTCTGCCCCCGGACCGTGACCTCACTGCCGACGCGGCGGTGGCCAAGGCGGTGGAAGTGGCCTACTCGCAGGCGGAGGCGGTGGCCACCGCGGTGCGCAGCGCCATCTACGCCGTGGGCTCCGCGGAGATTCTGGAAGTCGCCTGGGAGGACGAGCCGGCCGTGGAGCCCGGGGAGGTTCCCCAGATCAAATGCACCGCCCGGGTGCGCATGACCTACACCCTGGGCCCGGTGGAGTAAACGCCGTTCCCGACGGCCGCACAAGGAGTATTCAGATGAGACCATGCATGTACCTCTCCCCCGTCGCCCTGCTGACCCTGGCGGGTTGCGCCACCACCTTCCACGCGGGGCCGCCCGAGGGGGCCGTGGCGGTCATCGCCCACCGGGGCGCCAGCGCCTATGCCCCGGAGAACACCCTCGCGGCGTTCTCCAAGGCTCTTGAGATGGGGGCCGACTGGTTTGAGCTGGACTGCCACCTCACCAAGGACGGCAAGCTGGCGGTCATCCACGACGCCGACCTCAAGCGGGTGGCCAACGAAAACCCGCGGGTGGTGCCCCTGAGCACCCTGGAGTCCCTCCAACAGGCGGATGTCGGCGCGTGGAAGGGCGCGGAGTTCACCGGGGAGCGCATCCCCTCGCTGGAGCAGGCGCTGGACTTCGCCAGGGGGAAGATCGGCGTCTATCTGGAGGTGAAAAGCGACTGGCCGGACGCCAAACTCACGGAGAAGCTCGTGGCCCTTGCGCAGGACTGGCAGGGGGATGAGGCGTCCCTGCGCCGGGCGATGATGCGTGAAATCGAGGCGGACGGCACCCGTAACCTCCTGCTGACGCGGGAAGTCCTGAAGGCGGTGAAAGCCCGGCGCATGAAGGACCAGGTGGTTCTTCAGTCCTTCTCCCCTGTGGTCTGCGTGATCGCCCTGGCGGAGATGCCCGAACTGCGCACGGAATTTCTCGGCGCGGACGACCCCGAGAAGCCGGGGCAGTGGGAGCGCTTCGTGATGTTCGGTTCGCGCATCGGGGTGGCGGGGTTCAACGTCAGCAAGGATTCGGTGACGGCGGAACGCATCGCGGCCTTCCACGCGGCGGGCAAGACCAGCGCCGCCTGGACGGTGGACGACCCGGCGGAGATGACGCGCTGCGTGGACTGCGGCGTGGACGCCCTCATCACCAACCGTCCGGACCTGTGCATTGAGACCCTGCGCGCCCTGGGCAAATACCCGGAACGGGGCCGTTCATGAGCCCAACCTCCCGGCCAGTCGGCACCCAAAGCGTCCTTCTGACCAGTTTCTGCCATGAGCGGGCCGCCGCGCCCTTCTTGGAGGCGCTGGCCGCCGTGGGTGTCCGCGCCTGGACCGAGGGCGGGGAGAACGAGGCGCCCGTGGGGGTGTGCGTGGGCCCTTCCGATGTCCCTGCGGCGGCGGAAGTGCTCCGGCGGCATGTCGAGGCGCGTGTCGCGGAACTGGAGGCTTTTGACGGTGCCGCCCTCGGGGGGGTGGACGCCGACTGGTCCGAGACGCCGTGGCACGAGGTGACCTTTTTCGCGGACAGGGGTGAGGCGGACGTCTTTGCCGGGGTTCTCGAAAGCCACAGCGTCCCTTACCGCTTTTCGGTTCCGAGCATTATCCCCCGCGCGTACTTCTATGGAAAAGGCCCAGAACGTGGTCTGCGTGTGTTCGTACCGGAACCTTTCTTGGCATGGGCGGTGGCCTGGGTGGAGGCCGGCCAGCAGCGGAGTGATCTGGAGGAGCTGGGCATCGAGCCCGACGCGGATTTGGAAAGCTACTATGACGCCGTGGAGGCGGGGACGGTCTGCCCCGAATGCGGCGGCAAGGACATCGAGACCCTCCCCCCCGTCCCGGCGAAACCCAAGGACTTCCTCGGATTTCTTTTGGGGCTGGTGAAGGACGTCATCCTCCTCGCGGTCGCGCGGGAGATTCCCGACGACGGGGACAAGGCCCACGTCTGCCGCGACTGCGGCTGTGAGTGGTAGGGGCCGCATGAACGTCGCCGACTTGGATTATGCCCTTCCCGAGGAGCTGATCGCGCAGCATCCCTGCCCGGACCGGGACGGATCGCGCCTGCTGGTGGTGGACCGCGCCACGGGAACCCTCACCGAGGATGTCTACCGCAATGTCGCCGCGTGGCTTCGTCCCGGCGACTGCATGACCCTCAACGACACCCGGGTCATCCGCGCGCGGCTGCACGGCCACAAGGAGAGCGGCGGCGCGGTGGAGATATTCCTGCTGCGGGAGGAGGCCCCCGGCGTATGGGCCGCCCTCGTGCGCCCGTCGGCCAAGGTGCGCCCCGGGGCTGCGGTCCTGCTTCCGGGGGGCATCCGCGCCGAGGTGCTGGAGCCGCTCCCCAACGGGCAGCGCCGGGTCCGCTTTGACCGGCCCGACGTGGTGGAGACCCTGGAGCGGATCGGCGAGATTCCCCTGCCCCCCTACATCCACCGGGACACGCAGGAGGCGGGCGACGCGGTCCGCTACCAGACCGTGTTCGCGCGGACGCCCGGCGCGGTGGCCGCGCCGACGGCGGGGCTCCACCTGACCCCCGAGGTCTTCGCCGCCCTCGACGCGAAGGGGGTGCGGCGGGCGCATCTCACGCTGCATGTGGGCTACGGCACCTTCAAGCCCATCACGGCGGAGCGGCTGGAGGACCACCGGGTGGACCCGGAGGACTTCGAGTTTCCGGAGGACACGGCGGAGCTTCTGAACGCAACCCGCGCGGCGGGCGGCCGGGTAATGGCGGTAGGCACCACGGCCACCCGCGTGCTGGAGACGCAGTGGCGCGACGGGCGCTTCCACGCCGGGGCCGGCCAGACCACCACCTACATCCATCCCCCGCACACCTTTCGGGGCGTGGACATCCTCCAGACCAACTTCCACCTGCCCAAGTCGAGCCTGCTGGCGCTGGTCTGCGCCTTCGCGGGGCGCGACCTGACCATGGACGCCTACGCCCACGCCGTCCGCAACCGTTTCCGCTTCTACTCCTACGGGGACGTGATGCTCATTCTGTGAGCGGGCATATGGCATCACCTGAACAAAAAGCCCGACAACAATACCTTCAGCACGCACAGGGGCTTCTTCGTTTTTCCTTCCCGAGCGCTCCGGAGCGCCGAAGGCGCGCCATACAATAGCCCGGGGCGTGAGCCCCGGGGAGGGAGACAAGCCTGGGTTCTAAGAGAGCGCTGAAAGCGCGGCACATAGGCGGAAGGTCTTTGTGCCGCCCCTTCGGGGCTCCGGCGGCGGGGGGGGCGTTTCCCGGGGCTTGCGCCCCGGGCTATTGAATGCCGCGCTTTCAGCGCTCTGAAACCCACCCTCAAGGGGGAACCAATGGCCGGTCTTCTCAAGGGGGAACCAATGGCCGGTCTTCTGACACAGGTCTTCACAGCAGCGGCGAAATGAGGTGGCAGAGCTGCTCCGCCCAGGCGCGGCTGGGGCTTACGGGCTTTTCCCCCAGCGGCACACTCCCCTTCTCCAGGCCGGAGAAGAACGACGCCACGCGGTCCACCTCGCCGCGCGTGTGGTGGAACAGGGCGATCTCGTAGTTGAGGTAGAGGCTGCGCATGTCGAGGTTGGGGGTTCCGGTGATGGCGAGGGTGTGGTCGAAGATCATGGCCTTGGCGTGCACCATGCGGCCCGGGTACCCGTAGACCTTTCCGCCCGCGCGGACGAGGGCGCGCAGCGAGGGGCCGCGGGCGATGTCGGCGAGGCGGTGGTTGGACCGCAGCGGCACCACGACCCGCACGTCCTTTCCCCCCCGCGCCTTCACCTCGAGCGGCTTGAGAAACGCCTCATCGGGGATGAAATAGGGCGTGACCAGCCAGATCCGCCGGCGGGCGTCCATGACCGCGCCCAGGAGCGCGTCGTTGAACGTGTCCTCCGGCACGTCCGGCCCGCTGGCCACCACCTGGATGCGGGACGGTCCGGGTCCCTCGGCGGCGTCCGCCGCGTCGGGCAACTCCAACTCCTCGTTGGTGGCGTAGTACCAGTCGCTCAAGAAGACCCGCTCGATGTCCGCGACGGCGGGCCCCTCCAGGAAGGAGGCCATGTCCACGAAGCGGCGCGGGTCGGGCGTGGGGCCCATGAAGGCCGAGGCGAGGTTCATGCCGCCCACCATGGCGACGCGGTGGTCCGCCACGACGATTTTGCGGTGGTTGCGGAGGTTGGCCGACCACCGGCGCTGCACGGGCAGCACGGGCATGAAGGTGGCCACGCGCCCGCCCGCCTCGATCACGGGCCGGAGGAAGGCCCCGCTCGCCCAGATGCTCCCGAGGGAGTCCAGCAGCAGGCGGACCTCCACCCCCTCGGCGGCCTTCCGCGCGAGGACGCGGGTCAGCGCCTTGCCGGTTTCCTCCCGGCCGAGGATGAAGGTCATGACGTGGAGGGACTTTTCCGCCTCCTCGATCATGCCCATGAGCCGCCAGAAGGCGGTCTCCCCGTTGAAGTGCATGTCCACGGTGTTCCCGGAACGCGGGGGCGGCACCCCTGGCCCCCACACGCCCCCGGCGCCGGATTCCCCCTCCCCGCCGGAGGGGGCGGGCGGGTCGCCGGTGTAGAGGACCGCCTTCTTGCGGGCGGCCCGGCGTACCTTTCTGCCGCCGATAAGGAGGTAGAGCGGCACGCCCACATAGGGGATGAGGATGATGGCCATGAGCCAGGCGAGGGTGCCGCCGGGCTGGCGGCGCTCCTGCAGCACGCGCACGGCAAGCACCACGGCGAGCAGAAAGCCGCTGATGGTCAGCAGATGCTCAAGCGCCAGCTGCGCCATGGACACCTCACTCCTTCGGGGTCAGGACGATGAAGGTGGGCAGGCCCAGCACCTGGAAATGCCCCGTCACCTCGCGGGCCGGGGACTGCGTCAGGTTCTCGGCCTGGTACTTGACCTTGACGTACCCCTCCAGACGCGAGAGCACCTCGTCGTCTTTCAGAATGGTCTTGTCCATGAGGGAGCAGTTCTTGCACCAGGTGGCCCAGAAGTCCACGATGACCGGCTTTTTCTCGTCCAGCGCCCGCCGGAACCCCTCCTCCAGGCTGGGCGTCCAGCCGCCGGCGGACGCGTCCGCCGCCTGCGGCGCGCCGGAGAGGGACCACGCCAACTGCCCGTAGTATGCGGCGAACCCCAGGATGAAAAAGCCGAAGGCGTACTTCACCCAGGTCATCCACTTGCCCGGCTTGGGCAGGAAGGAGAGGCCCGCGCCCAGGAAGGGCCACGGCAGGGCCATGCCCGCGCCCAAGAGGAAGGGCAGCAGCACGGCGGCCCGGTGTCCCTGGCTGTACAGGTCCTGCGCGTGCAGGATGGTGTAGATGACGACCGGGGCGACGCAGGCCCCGGCGAGCAGCGCGGAGACCCCGCCCATGAAGAGCGCCGCAGGGAAACTGCCGTTCTCGTTGCGCCGCACCCCCAGCCGCGCCTGGAACCGCGAGAAGTCTATCTGGATCAGGTCGAACATGGCGACGCCGAGCACCACGAAGAGGGCCGCGATGGCGGCGTTGAACCACACGGTGGAGTTGATCGCGCCGAAGGCGGAACTGACCCCCAGCACCACCGCAAGCCCGAGGCCGCCGTAGACAAGGGCGATGCCCGCGCCGTAGGCCGCGCCCAGCAGGAAACCCCGCGTCTTGCTGCCCGCCCGCGCCCCGGCGCCGATGATGGCGACGTTGATGGGGATCAGCGGCAGCACGCAGGGGGTCAGGTTCAGCAGGAGTCCGCCGAACACCACCAGCAGCAGCATGGGCAGGAAGCCCCTTCCCGCAAACCCGCCTCCGGCGGGTTCCCCGGTTTCGGCGGCCTCCACAAAGGCCAGGAACCCCGCCTTGTCCGCATAGCCGTCCAGACGGCCCGACACCGTGAAGCGCTCCGCAAGGGCGCGCCAGTCGTCCGATGCGGCGACGGGCTCCGCCGGTGTGGCGGTCTCCCCTGCTTCCGACTCAACACGCTCCGCAAGATTCTCCGCCTGGTCCCAGTTCAGTTCGGGGAACCCGGCGGTCTTCTCCCCCGCCGCCGCCGCCACCGTGACCTCCACGGCGAATTCGGCCTCCGCCGGGGGCGCGCACATCTTGTCATTGCAGGCCTGGTACTGGAGCGTGCCCTTCAGGGGGTACGTTCCCTGCGCGAGGCCTGCCGGGGCTTCCGCCTCGATGCCGACGGCGAAGGTGCCCTCGTACAGGGCCAGAGGCTCCGGGGAGAAGGACAGCGTCATCATGACGGCCTCGGGATAGGCCGCCCGCAGCACGCGGAACGGGCTGTCCGCAGGGAACGTGACCAGCGTGGGAATCAGGAACTCGTCCAGGGGATGACGCGCGTTCACATGCCACGGCTTGTCCACGGAGAACGTGACGGCGGCGCGGAAGGTCTGCCCCGGCGCGACGGCGGAGGTCTCCACCAGCGCCGAGTGGGACACCGCCGGGCCGGCGGGCTGCGCGGAAGCCGCGTATCCGGCCAGAAGAACCAGCACCCCCAGGCATGACGCGCCGATTCCTTTTCCTCTCTTGGAACGTGTCATGAGACATCCCTTTCCCGTTGCCGCTGTTGCGTTTATAGTAGCAACATGTCTGCGGGGAATGGCATTCCGGGCGGGGGTTACTCCCCCTCCCCCCCGTCATCGTCCTCTTCGACCGCGAATTTCGGGTTGTTCCCGGAAATCACAATGGTGACCTCGCCCTTGACCTGTCTTCCGGCGAATTCGGCGGCGAGGTCCGCAAGAAACCCGCGCCGGACGCTCTCGAACTTTTTGGTCAGCTCCAGGCACACGGCGGCGAGGCGGTTGCCGAGGGCGGCGTGGGCGTCGGCGAGGCAGGCTCCCACGCGGTAGGGGGACTCGAAGACCACGAGGGAATGGGGCAGGTCCTTCTCCATCTCGAAGAAGCGGCGGCGCGGCCCGGGTTTACGGGGCGGGAAGCCCTTGAAGGAGAAGCTCGCCGTGGAGAGTCCGGAGGCCAGCAGGGCCGTGGTCACGGCGCTGGGTCCGGGCACCACCTCGATGCGGTACCCCTTTTCGTGGCAGAGCGCGGCGATCCGGTAGCCCGGGTCGCTGATGCCCGGGCAGCCCCCGTCGGTGCAGAGGGCGACGCTCTTGCCCTCCTCCAGCAGGCCCGCGATGCGGCGTGCGGCGTGCTCCTCGTTGTGCTCGTGGTACGAGAAGCGGTGGGCGGGCGCGGTGATGCCGTGGCGCTCGAAGATGATGCGGGTGGTGCGGGTGTCCTCGCAGGCGAGGGCGTCGGCCCCGGACAGCACGCGCAGGGCGCGCAGGGTGATGTCCTCCAGGTTGCCGATGGGGGTGGCGACGAGGTAGAGGGTTCCCGGTTCCAAGCTCATGACGCCTCCACGCGGGGCTTCATGACCGCGATGCCCTTTTCACCCATGGCATGCACCAGCCTCCCGTACATCTCCTCGTCGTAGTACATGCCCACGACGGCACCGCCGGACCCGGCGTACTTGGCATGGGCGCCGAGACTGCGGGCGCACTCCACCATCTCCACGGTGCCGGGATCGAGGTTGAAGATTGAGCGGCGGCGGGCGAAGTTTTTGTCCATGAGCGGCCCGATTTCCAGGCCTTTGCCGGCCTTCAGAAGGGCGCGGGCCTCTTCGGCGTAGGCGGCGAAGTCCTTCATCGCCTGGACAACGTCCGGATCCCCGGCAAGCCAGCGCTGGCGCACGTTGTTGTGGATGGTCTCCGAGCCCTCGCCCAGATCGGTCCGGTAGGCGATGAAGAGCGGCGGCAACAGCGCCGGGTCCAGTTCCTCATACTCGCCGTATCCCCGGCCCTCCATGAGGTCGCGGTCGAAGTCCATGTAGACCACGCCCTCGTAAACCTGGATGACGCGGTCCTGGAGCCCCGCGGTGATGCCCAGCTCGTCCATTTCCACGCTCAGGATGAGATTGGGCAGCAGGGGCTTGGGGATCTCCACCTCGTAGAACTCCGTGAGGCACTGGATCGTCGCGGTGACCAGGGCGCTCGATCCCGCCAGCCCGAGGCGGCGCGGGATCGTGGACCGGTAGCGCAGGGAGAAGTTCCGGTCGGGAAGCCGGATGCCCTGGGTCTCGCAGTGGTCAAAGAACTTCTTGACGGCGGCCTTCATCAGCCGGATGCCGCCGTAGTAGCCGTTGCTCTTGACGTCCTCCACCAGCTCGCGGATGCCCGGATACTTCGACCGGTCCTGGAAACTGGGGATGATCTCGACCTCCGGGCTCTCGTACAGGCTCACCTTGGCCGAGAAGTCGCGGATGATGATGCTGATGGTCTTGCCGAAATACCCGTCCGACGGGTTTCCCATGAGCCCCGCCCGGGCATAGGCCACTGATTCAACCGCCATGGCTGCACTCCTTTCCCTTTCCCGCCGGCTCCGCAGCGCCGGCGCTCTCCGAAAACACGTCCAGAAAGGCCCGCTCAAACCGGTCCATCACCTCCGAAATCGGGGGAGTGTGGCCGAGCAGGCGCGCCATCGAGGTCAGCCCCCGGTCGCGGATGCCGCAGGGGACAATGAGGGACCAGTGGCCCCAGTCGGGGGCCACGTTGAGCGCCAGCCCGTGAAAGGTGACCCACTGGCGGATGCCCACGCCGACGGCGGCGATTTTTTCCCCGCCGACCCAGACGCCGGTGTGCCCCTCCAGACGCTCCGCCGGGATGCCATAGTCCGCGAGCAGGCGGATAAGCGCCCCCTCCAGGGAGCGCAGGTACCATTGCACTGAGCAGCGCCGGCGGCGCAGGTCCAGGATGGGATACGCCACCAACTGGCCGGGGCCGTGGTAGGTGACGTCGCCGCCCCGGTCCGAGGGGCAGAGCGCCACACCGAGTTCTGCGAGTTTCTCCGGCGGCGCCAGCACATGCGCGGCGTCCGCCTTCCTGCCCAGGGTGACCACCGGGGCGTGCTCCAGGAGGAAGACCGTGTCGGGGGCCTCCCCGCGCTCCACAGCGTCCCGCCGCGCGCGCTGCATTTCAAAGGCGTCCCCATAGGGGATCAACCCGGGCAGGCGCTCAAAGGAAATCTCTCCGTTCATGCGCCCGAGGCCCTCCCCTACCCCTGCATCACATCGTACAGGGGGGTTCCGTAGAAGGCGAGGGCGAACACCCCCCTGGACAGCAGGGCCATGGGCACGTCCAGGATGTGGAACTGGAAGACCAGGACGAAGAGGATGATGAGGCTGAACGGGCCCAGTTTTTCGAACTGCTCCGCGGCCCTGGGGGGCAGCACGGCCTCGAGCAGGTGGTGGCCGTCGAGGGGCGGCAGCGGGATCAGGTTGAACAGCATGAGCAGCGCGTTGATGAGCGCCAGATAGACGAAGGTCTGAAGGAGGAGGAGAACGACCGGATTCGCGCCCACCACGCCCACGGCCATCGCCACAAGGCGCAGAACCACCACCGTCGAGAGGATCAGGAGCAGATTGGCACCGGGGCCCGCCAGGCCGATCAGCACGGAGTCCCGGCGGATGTTGTGGAGATTGCGGGGGTTGTAGGGGACGGGTTTGGCCCACCCGATAAGGAAGGGAGATGTGCTGAATATGGCGAACAGCGGCAGCACCACGGTGCCCAGGGGGTCAATGTGCTTGACGGGGTTCAGGGTCATGCGCCCGAGCAGGCGCGCCGAGGGATCGCCGCACCAGTTGGCCATGGCGGCGTGGGCCGCCTCGTGGGCGCTGAGCGAGAACAGCAGGCACAGGTACTGGAGGATCATCATTCCCAGGTCGTCGCGCACGGAAAACTCCTTGTTCTTGTCACGCGGGGCATTGTATCAGGCGCCGGGGGGGCGGCGTCATTCCGCGGCGGCGGGAAGCTCGGTCAGCGTGATCTCGTAGAGCATGGGCCACTTCTTCCCCGTCACCCAGAGCCGTTTCGTGGCCGGGTCATAGGCGATGCCGTTCAGCACGTCCACCCGGTGTCCCGCGCGGTCCTCGGGGGTGAGGAGGCCCGACAGGTCAATCCAGGCCTCCACCGTTCCCGTGTCCGGCGCGATCACGGCGACCACGTCCTTTTTCCAGATGTTGGCGTAGACGCGGCCCTCGACCCATTCCAGCTCGTTCAGCCGCCCCACGGGCTGGCCCCCGCTGGTCACCCGGACCGTCCTCGTGACGGCGAAGGTGTCGGGGTCCAGAAAGCGCAGGTTGGCGGTCCCGTCGCTCAGGATGAACTGCTTTCCGTCAAAAGTGAGGCCCCAGCCCTCGCCGATGTAGTGGAACTCCGCCAGCGGTTCAAAGGTCTTCCGGTCGTACACGAAGCCCTTGCCGTTCTGCCAGGTCAGCTGGACCAGCCGGTCACCGTCGCAGGCCAGGCCCTCGCCGAAGAACTGGTCGCCCAGCCCGCGGCTCCGCAGGACCTTGCCGTCCTCCAGGGAGACCTCGCGCACGGTGGATTCCCCCTTGATGCCCGTGCTTTCGTAGAGCAGGCCGTCGTGCCAGAGCAGGCCCTGGGTGTAGGCCTCCGGGTCGTGGGGGTGCTTCTGGACCACGGTGTGGGTGTACCGCGCGGCGGGGCCGGACGGCAGGGTGTCGCAGGAGCAGGCGCACAGCAGCGCAGCGACGCACACGGCCGCCAGCACGGCCCCGCCCCTGAGGGGGCGGCGGACAGCCTTTCCGGCCGCGCGCGTCATGCCGAGGCGTTGCCGGCGCGCTTTTCCGGAGGCTCCTTGAGGTCCTTGAGGCGTCCCTCGTTCTCGTACACGATGATGGGGTCCTCCCCGTTCAGGATGACCCCGGGAGTGATGACGCACTCCTTGACGTCTGTGCGCGAGGGGATGTCGTACATGAGGTCGAGCATGACGATCTCCAGGATGCCGCGCAGGCCGCGCGCCCCGGTGTCATGCTGCATGGCCCGCTCCGCCACCGCGGTGATGGTCTCCTCCTGGAAGACGAGCTTGACGTTCTCCATCTGGAAGAGCTTCTCGTACTGGCGGGTCAGCGCGTTTTTCGGCTCGCGCAGGATGCGCGCAAGGTCGTCCCGCGTCAGGTCGTTCAGCGTGGCCACCACGGGCAGCCGCCCGACAAACTCGGGGATCATGCCGTACTTGATCAGGTCTTCCGGGCGCACCTGGGCCAGGATTTCGCCGAGGCGGGCCGTCTTCTTTGTCTTGATGTCCGAGGTGAACCCGGCCGTGTTGGTGCCGGTCCGCTTGCGGATGACCTGCTCCAGACCGTTGAAGGCGCCGCCGCAGATGAACAGGATGTTCCGGGTGTCCACCTGGACGCATTCCTGCTGCGGGTGCTTGCGGCCGCCCTGCGGCGGCACATTGGCCACCGTGCCCTCGAGAATCTTCAGCAGGGCCTGCTGCACGCCCTCGCCCGACACGTCGCGCGTGATGGACGGGCTGTCGCTCTTGCGCGAAATCTTGTCCACCTCGTCAATGTAGACAATGCCCATCTCCGCCCGGCCAATGTCGAAATCCGACGCCTGGAGGAGCTTCAGCACCACATTCTCCACGTCGTCGCCCACATACCCCGCCTCGGTCAGCGTGGTCGCGTCCACAATGGCCAGCGGCACGTCCAGCATCCGGGCCAGGCTCTCCGCCAGCAGGGTCTTGCCGCAACCCGACGGGCCGATCAGCAGGACATTGGACTTCTGGAGCTCCACCCCCTCGACCTCGGAACCCGTGGTGATCCGCTTGTAGTGGTTGTGCACCGCCACGGCCATCACCCGCTTGGCATAGTCCTGCCCGACCACATACTGGTCCAGGAATTCCTTGATTTCCTTGGGCGCGGGCACCCGCTTCTGGAGGGTGCGGCGCTTGCGGGTCTTCTCCTCCGCGATGATCTCGCTGCACAGACGCACGCAGTCATCGCAGATGTTCACGTCCGGCCCCGCGATGAGCTTGTTCACCTCATCGTGCCGTTTCCCGCAAAAGGAGCAGGTCGGGCCGGAGATTCTGGAACGTTGCTGAGGCGCCATTGACGGGTCTCCATGAATCCAACGACTGCCCTCGTTCTTGGGGCAATCCCACGCGCAATAATAGCACTTTCAAGAATGCGTGTCAACAATAAATTGTGGCCGGATGGCTGGCCATCCCCACCTATTGTGCCTTGAACGCCCGTTGAAAGGCAAACGGCACCCACAACTTGTGTATTCCCAATGGCGGGGAAAGGTTCCGGAAAGGAGGGCGAAACAGGGGGGCAAGGGGGCGTTTTTTGGGGGGAGTTGGGCTCAGGCGGAATGGGGTGGACGCGGTGGACCGCGTGGACGAGGTGGACGGAGGAGCTGCGAAGGATGGCATTGTGCGGCGGTTTCGGGTAGACTGGGGGGACTTTGCGGGGTCTCGGGAGTCTTTCGGATGGTGGATTGGATGGCAGAGCAGGTGCGGGGCGCGTTTGGCGCGCCGCTGTACCTGCCGCTGGTGCTGGCGGCGGTCGGGGTGCTGGCCGCCGGGGCGGTGGTGTCCTCGGGGGCGGTGCGGCGGCGGCTGGGCGGCCCGGGGCATGCGTTTGCCTCGGGGTTTCTCGGGGCGGTGCTGGCGGTCACGGCGGTGTTGGCGGTGGAAAACTATGTGAAGACCGACTATTTCCGGTACGGGTCGCACCTGAACGCCTATGAGTTCTTCCACTACTACCTGGGCTCGAAATACGCCCCGGAGCTGGGGTACACGCGGCTGTACGCCGCCGCGCTGATCGCGGACGACGAGACGGGGCGGAAGTGGGCCCACCCGTCGAAGATGATCCGGAACCTGGAAACGGGGGGGTATGTCGCGGCGGAGGCGGTGCTGGCGGACCGGGAGGCGGTGAAGGCCTGTTTTTCCCCGGAGCGCTGGGAGGCGTTCAAGGGGGACGTGGCCTGGTTCAAGGATGACAGCCGTCTGAACGGGGCGCGGTGGGCGAGCGTGCTGCGGGACAAGGGGTACAACGGCACGCCGGTGTGGGGCATGGTGGTGGGGGGGCTGCTGGCGAACCGGGTGCCGACTTCGTCGGCCCGGGGCATGGGCGCGCTGTCCCTGTTGGACCCCCTGCTGCTCGCCGCGGCGATGGGGCTGGTCTGGTGGGCCTTCGGGTTCCGCGCCATGGCGCTGCTGGTGGTGCTGCTGGGCACGAACTATATGATGAAATGGTGGCACATGAAGGGGGCCTTTCTGCGGACCGACTGGGTTGCGGCGATGGTGGCCTCGGTGTGCCTGATGAAGAAGGGGCGGCACGGCCTGGCGGGCGGGCTGCTCGCCTGGTCCGTCCTGTCGCGCATTTTTCCCGTGGTGCTTTTGTTCGGGCCGGGCGTCAAGCTTGCCGAGCAGGCCTGGGAATTCCGCCGACGCCGGAGCGGCCCCCTGTTTGAGGCGGTCGGACGGCGCTTTCCCGGCCGCCGGGGCGCGGTTCTCCGCCTGACCGCAGGGACGGCGGCGTTTCTGGCTGCGGTGTGCGTGCTGTTCTGGGTCCGGGGGGCGCTGGTGCCGTGGCTGTCGGCCCCCGAACACGGGGTGGCCGCCCTGTTCCGGCCTGCGGGCGCGGGGATGGTGGCGGCGGCGGCCAACGGGTTCGCGGTGCTGGTGCTGGCCGCGCTGGCGGCCACGCTGGGCATGACGGCGGTCCAGGGATGGTGGACCGGGGGCATGGACCGGCGGTGGCTGCGCTTTTTCGCGGTGTTCGCGGTGGTGACGGCGGGGTTCGGGCTGGCATCGGCGGCGCACTGGCGGGGCACGGGCCTCTGGCCGGAGTACGTGAAGAAGATCGGTGACCACAACCAGGGGGTGAGCGAGTGGCGGGTGGGCTACAAATACGTCCTCATGGCGGAGTGGCCGGAGGGGTTCCGCGCGCTGGACACGCCGCCCCGGCAGTGGGCCCCCCAGCTCCGGTCGGCGCGGTACCAGGAGCACCTTCACACCTGGTGGAACACGCAGGCCACGGTGCTGCTGGCGGCGTTCCTGGCGGCCTTCTTCCTGAAGGACCACCGCGCCCTCATGCTGGGGTTCGCGCCCCTGTTCTTCCTGTCGGCGGCCACCTACTACTACTACATCATGCTGCTGGTGCCCATGCTGTTTTTCGCGGAAAAGGCGGAGTCGCCGCCCCACGCCCTGGGGGCGTCGCTGCTGCTGCTTTCGGGGGCGTCGGGCTACTTCTTTTACGGCCTGTGGAAGCAGCAGTACGGGACCTACTACTGGCTCTCCGTGGAGCTGATGGCCGTGTGCCTGCTTCTGCTGGCGCTGGCCTTCGCGGAGGGGCTCCTGTCGGCATGGGGGGCGGGGGATGGCGAAGACCCCCCGGCCCGAAGGGAGGCGTGACCCGCCCCTTTAGAGGAGCTGGGTGCCCTGCATGGTCGTGTCGCCCACGTCGGGCAGGCTTTCCTGGTAGATTTCCACGCCGCTCTCGTCCCGGAGCATCTGCATCATCTTGCCGATAATGAGGGGCGCGGCGAGGGTGGGTTTCGCCTCCTCCAGCGTCAGTTTCCGGGCGGGTTTGCATTCCAGCACCTTGAGGACCAGGTAGGCGTCGGGCATGTTGATGGCGCGTGCGCGGCCCTGGGCGTCCGTGGCCACCTGCCGGTAGGCGGGCAGGTACACGGGCCCGATGACGGTGTCCACGGCGGTGCCCGAGGCCACCTCCCAGAACCCCCGGAAGCGCTCCAGCGCGGGGTTGTTCTGGATCCCCGATTCGATCACGTACTCAACCTTCTCCTCCGCGCCCCGCCGCAGAAATTCGTCCACCAGCGCGTCAAAGCCCTCCCCGGCGTCCAGGCGGGCGCGGACCGCCGAGGCCCGGGCGGACGCGTCGGGAAGCGCGGCCGGGAAGCGCACGGCGCGGAAGGCGATCTCCTCGAAGACATCGAGGGTTTCGCCGGAGAAGCGGTACTCGCGTTCGAACTCCTCGTCTGAGATGGTGATGCGCTTCTCCTTGAAGGCCTCCACGGCGAGATACTGGACGGCGCTCTCGCCGAGGAGCCGGGCGACCACGGCGTCGGTCCCGTCCTCGATGTTCTGCTTGAGGTTTCGGAGGCGGTCCGGTGTGAGCTCGTAAATCTTCATGAGGGGGGTGATTTCATTGTTGACGGGGATTTCGGCCTGCCACATGGCGCGCAGGTAGTCCGCCTCGTCCCCCCGTTCCTGAAAATAGACCTCGCGGGCCTGCTCGCGGTCCACGTCAATCTTGCCCTCCTCCTTCAGCTTCTTCCCGAGGGGCAGCTTGATCTGCTGGTCAATGTGGTGGTTCAGCACGCGCAGGAGGTCGCCGCGGGTCCGGATTTTGGGCCGGTCCGTGTCGGGCATTTCCCGGATCAGCCGGAACAGGTCGCCCCGGGTGATGTACTTGTCCCCCATCTTCGCCACGCGGATGCGGTCCTTGTCCACAATCCGCCCGCAGCCCGCCGCCAGCACCGCCAGCAGGGCCGCCGCGGCCAGCATCTTCACCTTTGTTCCCTGCATCATGCTATGATCCTTGCGAGGCGTTTTTCGCGCGGCCCGCCGCGCCGGGAGGTTGTCCCATGCACGTGTATCTGGCTTTCATGGGCCTGCTGGCCGTCACGATGTTCCTGTGGCTCCTGCTGGCATTTTACACGGACGACGAGTCCTGACCGGCCCCCGTTTCCGTCACGGCGCGCGCCGGATCAGGTGGCGGTAGGAGAAGGTGGCCTGGTCGTGGGCCGTCTGCGAGGCGACGGGGGTCAGGGGCACGGCATACTCCCCCATGAACCCGGAGTGGTTGTACGTGACCCCGAGGACCGGCCCGGAGGCGGCCGCCCCCTTCCCTTCCAGCTCCCCCGCCGCCGCGCGCAGGGCGGCCTCTTCGGGGAACAGGAGCACGTTCTCATCCCAGGGCTCGCCGTGGAACATGGGGTTGCGCCGCTCGTCCACGCCCATGAGCCAGGGGCCGAGGAAGAGCGCCAGCAGCTCCGGCTTGTCCGCCGGGAGAGCCTCGCAGGCCACCGCCTCGTTTTTGGGATTCACGAAACGGAAGGCGTATTCGAGGGCCACCGTCACCTTTTCGCCGGGCTTCAGCGGCACCGCCGCATTGTCCCCGTCCGCCGGGGCGGGCGAAACCGAGAACCCGGCCGCCCATGCGGGACGGCGCAGCAGGACGCGCACGCCCGCCGCCGGGCCCTCTTCCAGCGTCACCTCATACGAGGCGCCCGCGCCGTTTCCGTGCGCCTTCCGGGCCACGGCCAGGGTGCAGCCGCCGGCCGACCAGCGCCCCTCCTCCCAGAGGTTCAGGCGCAGCGCGTCCCCGCCCTTGTCCGCGGTGACGACCGAATCCAGCACATCGCGGAAGGCCCGCATGCCGTGCATGGTGCAGCACCACCAGGCGCGGCCGGACCCGGGATGGGGCTTGTAGCCCTTGTAGGCGAAGCAGCGGTGTCCGAAATCGCCCGTGTCAAACTGGTTGGCGTAAAAGGCATTGTAGAGGCAGGTCTCCGCGCGCTCGAGATAGGCCCCGTTCCCCGTGGCCTTCCAGAGCTGCAGCGACAACCGGAGCAGGTCGGCGACGGAGCACCCCTCGTCGCGGTCGTAGTCGGGCTTGAAGTACTCCAGGATGCCGCCGTTGGGCATCACGGCGCCGGCATCCAACAGGTCCTGATAGCGGGCCTCCACCGCCTTCAGGATGGCGGCGTCGCCGGTGGTCTCGTAAATCATCATCGCGCCGCGCAGGGTCGTGAGATAGCCGTGGGTGTGCTGGTCTCCCCTGCCCTCCAGGATGGGCTCCATCTTCCGCGCGGCGTCGCGGTAGGCCTCCTTCCCCGTGGCGCGGGCCAGCAGTTCCAGCCCCTCGTTGAGCTGGGTGAAGCAGATGAAGCCGTTGGCGGCCTTGCCGCGCAGCCGGTCCATAACCTCCGGTTTCGCGCAGTCGTCAAAGACCGCCAGCAGGAAGACGCCCAGCCGCTCGGCGGCCTCCAGGGCCTCCTTCTGTTCGGGGAACCGCTGCGCGTACTCCAGGAGTCCCACGAGCAGCCGGCCGTTGCCCCAGAGCAGGGCCATCTGGTCGGGCCCGACGTCCGCCGCCTTGAAAGAAAGGCTCTCATAGCCGAAACGGCCGTCCTTCCGCTGGTGTTTCAGCGTCTCCGCGACCAGGCGGTGGAGGCGCGCGTCGTCCTCGCCGCCGCGGGAGAGCATGGCCAGGGCGCTGAGGAAGCGGCCGGAGACGTCGCCGCTGAACTCCATGAAGCGCCGCGGGCGGCTCTTGTCCACCAGAACATCCGCCAGAATGAAATCGTCCGAAAAGGCCGGCTCGTCCACGACGGTGATCCGGTTGAAGACCAGGGCGATGCGGGCCGCCAGTTCCCCCTCCGGATGCGGAGCGGACGTCTGGCCGACGGCAAGCAAACACGCGGCAACGGTGAGAATACCCATGGTTTTTCTCCTTCCAGGCCGCCTACTCGCGGCGCAGTGTCTTGACCAGTTCCAACAGGCGGGACTCGGGCTGATAATACCGGACCACGCCCTTTTTGTCCAGCAGCACCACCTGCGGGATGGCGTTGATCCCGTACTTCACGAAGGTGAAGAAGGGGTCGGCGTCCTTGCCGACGGCGAAGCGGACGTCGTGGCGGCCCAGAAAGGCCTTGATCTCGTCCGCCGTGCTGCTGGCATCGTGGATGCCCAGCACCAGCACGTCCTCCACGCCCTGGAAGGCGTCATGAAGCGCGCGCAGCTCCCCGAGCTGGTTCACGGCGAAGGGGCTGTTGTCGAAGCCGCCCCAGAAGACCAGGATGGTGATCTTGCCCTTGAGGGACTCGTTGGTGAGCGGCTGGGTATTGAACCAGTCGGAGCACTTGATGTCCGGCGCCTCCTTGCCCACGAGGGCGGAGAGGTTGTTCCGGGCCTCGTCGGCCGGGCGCTTTTTGAGGTCCGGCTCGAAGGGCTCCAGGACCACCTTCCGCGCCGCCGGGTCATCCAGCGACACCTTGAAATCCTTTCGCAGGAAGCGCAGGGCGTGCTCCGCCCGGAAGGTCACCTCGTTCTGCTCCGGCTGGTAGTCGAGCTGGATGTCAAAACCGCCCTCCGGGCCGGCGAGCAGCCGGATGGGCTGGGGCAGGTCGAGGGAGGTGATCACGATGCGCCCGTCGCTCTCGGTGTCCCTGGGGGGCTGGACGGTGCCGGTGATCCGGGGCAGTTCCGCGAGCTGGATGTCCTCCAGGCGCAGCTCCTGCTTGTCGCCGAGGTTCACGGGAATCCGCGGCAGGGCCCGGGTCCGGTATCCCGGCGGCGGGGCGATGAGCAGGTCGCCCTCCGGCACGCCCACGCGCAGGCGGAACACCCCCTGGTCGTCTGTGAGGCCCTCCTCGCAGAGGACGCCCTCCACGCGGAACCCGGCGCGGGTGCCGGGGCAGGGTTTCTTGCCGGGGAGCAGCACGCGCCCCGAGAGGATGCGGGTCTCCGGAAGGGCCAGGTCGTGCGTGACCTCCTCCCCCTTCACGTCGAGCCCCGCAGGGAGGGGCGACGCGTGGTCCGGGTGCCGCGCGGTGATGAGGTAGCCCCCCTCGGCCACGCGGAGGGCGTAGAATCCCTCGGGATCGGTCCAGGCGCCCGCCTCCTCACGCTGGCCCCCGATGCCCGTCTGGAGCACGGAGACCCACGCCCGGGGCACGCCACCGCCCTTGGGGTCTGTGACCCGGCCGCGCACGGCGGTGCCCTCGTAGAGCTGGATGTCCCGCCGCTTTTCCTGGACGGGCAGATAGGCCACGCTGGAGTCGGCGTATTTGCGGTGGGCGGCCACCAGTTTCACGAAGCCCCCGGGGGGGAGCCCGGGGATGGCCAGTTCGCCGCCGTCGTCACTGCGGAGGGCCGGGAAGCCGTTTTCGGACAATTGCTCCACGGGCACGGCAAACTGGTCCGACACCACCATGCTGCGCACCCGCGCGCCGGGCACGGGCAGGAAGTCGCGGTTTGTGACCCGCAGGGACAGCGAGGCGGCGGGGCCGAGGGTGATGGCCACGGTTTCGTCCGCCGTCAGCAGGCCCGTGCTGCCGCCGAGGGCGAGGCCCTCCTTGCGCACCACGAGCTGGGTGTGGGCCACGGACAGGTCCGCAAAGCCGAAACGGCCCGAGGACTCCGTGCGGGTGCGCCCCACCGCGGCCCCCTGGACGACCCAGACATCCGCCCCCTCAACGGGTTTCTGCTCCGCATCAACGACGGTGCCGCCCAGCGACACCCCAGCCATCGCCTGCGGGGAGAGGACCGCGATCAGTGCCGGCAGCAGGATGGACAGGGCGCGAAGTGTGCGCATCCGGGATTCCTTCAAGGTGCGAATACCTAGGGCAGTGCGGTCAGGCTGGAAAGGGGCGGCAACCCCGAAGTGCGGAGAAGCACCCGGCCTTTCGCGTCATACAGCACGGTGCCGCCCGTTTCGCCGGGGCCGCCCGCGTGGACGGAGACGACGCTGCTGTCGCAGGCGTGGCCCCCCCGGACCACGACGGCCGGCTGCCATTTCTTGAGAAGGTCCGCGGTGGAGAGGGCGTTCTGCAGGCCCTCGACCACCGCCTGCGCCTCCCCTGCCTCGCAGAACACCACGACCAGCGGTTTGTCGTCCGCGACCGCCGGGCCGCAGACCTTCTGGAACGCGCCAAGGGCGTCCCGCCCGACGGGGGCCGCCCCGCCGACGGCGGGCGCGCCCGACACGGTCAGGTCGCCCAGGTCTGTGTCCGCCCCC
This sequence comes from Candidatus Hydrogenedentota bacterium, assembly GCA_012730045.1. NCBI lineage: Bacteria > Pseudomonadati > Candidatus Hydrogenedentota > Candidatus Hydrogenedentota bacterium. The sequence goes on from JAAYBR010000143.1 coordinate 93,027, forward strand.
GGGGCGGGGTTCTGCACCGCCTTTTCGGGGGGCACATCGCCCGCGCCTGCGACGGCGAGGCGCTGGGGCACGCCGGGCACGAGGGCGTTCCAGCGGAAGGCCCCCTTCTTGTCCGTGGCCGTGCGCCAGAGCAGCAGGGGGTCGCCGGGGGACGCGTCGGCGAAGGCCGCGCCGACCAGCGTGTTCGCCAGGGGTTTTCCTTTGCCGTCCACGAGCCGCCCGCTCAGGGAGGCCAGGGGCAGCAGCTTCACCGCCGTGTCGCGGGCCGCGGCCCGGTCCAGCGCGAACACCGCGCCCTTCGGCGCGCGGGGGTGCTGCACGGTCCCGTAGATGCGGCCGTCCTCCGGCAGGCCCCCGATCCGGATTTCGACCCAGCCTTCGGCGTCGGCGGCCAGCCAGCCGAACTGGCGCGGCCGCAGCAGCGACACCACCGCGCCGGGCACCGGCGTCTCCTCGTCCTCGTCCAGCACCTGCACCCGGAAGACCGGCAGCGGCGCCAGCCACACGCCCGGCAGCTCCAGGTCGCCGCCCGCCACGACGGCCACGCGCACCGCGCGCGGCTCGGGCGGGAGGTAGCCCGGCGTGGACTCGAAAAACAGCGTGTTCTCCCCCTCCGCCGCCGCCACCGAAAACGTTCCGTCCGCGCCGGAGCGCACGACCGCCGCGATGTTGCCGTGGCTCTCCAGGCGGATGCGCGCGCCCGGGATTCCCTTGCCGCCCGCGGCGTCGGCGATGGCGCCGCGGATGGTGCCCGTGCCCGCGAGGCCCAGGTTCACCGACACCTCGGGCGTTTCGCCCGTCACGGTGAAGAGCTGCCAGCCCGGCGTGGACTGGCCGCTGGCCGTCGCCTGCGCAAGATACGCGCCCGGACGCAGCCGCAGGGTGAAGGCGCCGAAGCCGTCGGTGGTTGCCAGGGAGGTGTCATGGGGCGGCAGGCCGCTGCGCGCCAGCACCAGCGCCCCCGACACGGGCGACTGGTCGCGCCGCAGGCGCACCATGCCCCGCACCAGGATGCCCCGCGACAGGCGCACGGTCACATTCGTGTCCCCGGGCACGATGTCCTCCACCGCCTCCTGCGCGTGGTCCGGATGGCCGGCCTTCAGGGCGACGCGCCCGCCCGCGGGCAGGCCCGTCACGGTGAAGCGCCCGTCCTTGTCCGTCACGGGCTCGCGCACGCCGAACGGTGCGAGCTTTGACAGCGGAATGCCGACCTTCGCCCCGTGCGTCAGGGCGATGCGGGTGATCCGCGCGCCCGCGAGCGGCGCGTTCTTCTCGTCTGTCACCTTTCCCGACACGGCCGCAGGCGGGTCCAGCACGATGCGCAGCCCGCCCACCTCCTCTCCCAGGGCGAGGTTCAGATGCTGTCCGCCAAAGGCCCGCCCCTCGGCGAACGCGAAGACCCCCGTCTCGCCCGAGAAGGCCCCCTCAAACCGGAAGGCCCCCGACGCGTCCGCCTCGGTGGAAAGCAGATCCCCCGCCAGCCCCGGCTCCACAGAGACCCGCGCCCCCGCCACCGGCCCGCCCTCCGGCGTGACCACCGTGCCGGACACCACCGACGTCTGGCCCAGCGCGCCCCCGGCGCACAGCACCCCGGCCAGCCCCAGCACACACGCAACGAAATGAGTTTTCATAAGCGGCACCATGAGGTTCAGAGTTCTCCGCCCACATGGTACAGCAAAGCCGCCGCAGGGGTGCAACAAGTACCGGCCGGTGGACAGGGTAGACGGAGTGGACGAAGTGGACGGAATGGACGGGATGGACGGGATGGACGGAATGGACGGGATGGGGGCGCACCGACACGCGCGCGGAGCGCGCCTTGGAGTGCGGCAGCTTGCTGCCGCCTTCCAGACCGGGCGGTCACGAAACCCGTGTGGCAACGGTTTGCCCTGGTTCGTCCCGAAACTCCGCGCGCGGGCAAGCCCCCGCGAAGAAAGGCGGCAGCAAGCTGCCGCACTCCAAGGCGCTTCGCGCTGTGCACCAGCGGGGTTATGGCACAGGGGGACTCTTGACCTTTCGGGTGAGCGCTGTGCGCCCCTCCCCGCGCCTCAGTGGTGCATCCACTTGCCGCCCTTCATGGTGAGCCAGGTGGCGAGCAGGTGCTCGATGACGCCGAAGGCGTCCTCGACGGGGCCGTACTCGTCCGCCGTGCTGGGCAGCAGGACGCCGATGTCCACGGCCTCGATGAGGCGGCCGCCGCCCATGCCGGCGATGCCGACGGTCTTCGCGCCGCATTCGCGGGCCGCCGCGACGCCGCGGATGATGTTTTCGCTGTTGCCGCTGACGGACATGGCGAAGACCACGTCGCCGGGGCGAAGGAGGACCTTGAGCTGGTTCGCGAAGATGTTCTCGAAGCAGCTGTCGTTGCCAAGGGCGGTGACGGATGAGGCGTTGTCCGTGAGGCAGTAGGCGCGGAAGGCGGGCTTGCCCTCCAGGGTGGCACCGACGACCAGGTCGTTGACCCAGTGGGAGGCCGTGGCGGCGCTGCCGCCGTTGGCGATGAAGTAGAGGGCGCTGCCGCTGGTGCGGGCGTTGTCGAGGAGTTCCGCGACGGCGGCGAGGCGGTCGGCGTCGGCGGAGGCGCATACCTCCATCACGCGGGCGAAGTAGCGGCGCGAGTACTCCTGAAACGATCCGGATTCCTGGTACATGTTGGCCATGAGATGCATGGGGCGGGTTCCTTTGTCTGGGGTGTTTCGGTCAGTCTATTGGGTTACTTCTGGGCGGCCTGGTAGTCGGCCAGCAGGTCGTCAAAACGCTTGAGAATGGGAAGCTGCTGCGTGCATTCCTCCTCGCAGCGGCCGCAGCGGACACAGGGCTCCAGCAGCTTCTCCACGTCGGGGGTCCACCAGTGCCAGCGCATCTGGTCGAGGGCCGCCTGGGGGCCGTCGAGGAGGCGGCGGTTGTAGGCCTCCATGAGGCGGACCACCGGCACGTCCGCCGGGCAGTCGGCGCAGTAGCCGCACTGGGTGCAGAAGTCGCGGTAGGCGTCGCGCAGGGCGAGCTGCGTCGCCTCGACCTCGGCCTCCGACAGGAGGGACACGCGCTCCACCGCGTCCACCGCCTCGTCCACGTCCTGCCTGTTGCGGAAGCCGACCAGGGCCACCGTGACAGCGGGCAGGGAGAGGTTGAACCGGAGGGCGGCGTACACCATGGAGGGGTCGCCGGGCCGTCTTAGGGCGGGAAAGCGGTCGGCGTGCCGGGTGAGGAGGCCGCCGCCGAGGGAGTTCATGGTGACGACGCCCAGGCCGCGCTCGTGGGCGGCGCGGGCGCCGGGATAGCGCAGGAAATGGTTCAGGGCGTTGAGGCCGATGAGCATGCCCTCGAAGAGGCCCTCGCCCTGGTCGAGCATGGCAGCCACCTTGTCGTGTTCGAGGTGCGTCGAGACGCTGATGTGGCGGATGAGCCCCTCCTCTTTCAGCTTGCGGAAGGCGTCCAGCACGCCCTCGGCCTTGCGGGCGGGCAGGTCCTCCGGCTGCACGAGGCACCAGACGTGGTAGAAGTCAATGGCGTCCACGCCCAGGCGCTCCAGGGAGCGCTCGCACTGGGCGCGCACGTCGTCCGGCTTGGCCATCATGGTCTTCGAGGTGATGTAATGCGGTTTTCCGCTCTTCCGCATCTGCTTCAGGGCGATGCCGAAAATTTCCTCGCTCTTGTCGTCGCAGTAGACGGGCGCGGTGTCGAAATAGGTGATGCCCCGCTCGTGGGCGTGAACCACCACCTCCGCCATGGTGTCCAGGTCGGTGGAGCTTTCAAAGCGCATCCCGCCGAAACCCAGGCGGGAAACAGTCTCTCCGGTCTGTCCAAACGTTGTGTAGAGCATGCATGCTTCCTGTCCGCCCGGCGGGCGGGTCGTGCCGTTTCAGTGTCTCACTGAACCGGCGTCCAAGGCTTTTCCCCGAGGATGAGCTTCTTCACCACCAGCCACAGCAGCACCCCGCCCACGGCGAGGAGGAAGGCGCCCTGCGCGAGGATGCGGCCCCTGCCGCCGCCGGGCGCCGCTTCCTGTGGCGCGACGGGCGCGGTGCCTGCGCCGCTCTCGGCCGCCGCGGCGGGCTGTCTGCGGACGGCCTCCACCAGGGCCCGCGCACGGTCCGCGTGGTCCGCGTCGTCCTTGAGGATGGGCCGCCATCCGCCGGGGGTCTCCCGGAAGACATAGCCCAGGTCTTCCCACGACTTGCGGAGGCGCTCACGGCGCATGGCGCCGGTCTCGTAGGTGATCTCCAAACGGCGGCCCAGGGTGCGGTAGGGTTCCTGGGCCCCCCAGGGCGTGTCGGGGTACACCTCGATTTCCTGGGTGGGCGCGAAATCCGTGCCGGACTCGCGCACCCAGGCACCGTCCACCTTCAGCCCCGCGTACAGGGGCGTCCCGCCCTTCTCGCTCACGCGAAACGTGGGGACATCCTGCGGCACCGCCCCCGCGAAGAGGGCGTCCGCCTGGGAAGTCTGCGCCAGAAGCATGAACAGGAGCCAAGTCATGCTTCCATTATACGGCCCGGCGCGGTTGACGGCAACACCGGGGGGGTGTCAGAATGGCTGCGGTCTCCGCGCCGGACCGGGCCGGGGGGAACTCCGGGGCGTCCCCGGGATATAGAGACTTTCATGATGAACACCGCACGACACCCGTCTTTTCCGCTTCTGGCCGGGATGGCCGCGCTTCTCTGCGTCCTGGCGTGCCTCTGGGGTTGCGCCTCCTCAGGGAAGAACGCCGACAAGGCGCCCCCATCGAAGGAGGGCGGCCCGGCGGCGGCGCAGCCGGCCTTTCCCGCCGTCTCCTTCGCGCCGGAGACGATGCCCGCAGGGGACTTGGTCCGCCGGATTGGCGAGGAGGTCGGCGGCGGGCTGGTGCTGATCAACGGTTTGGAGGAGCGTTCCGTCCCGGCGTTCTCGGTGAAGAACGCCCCCTACGGGGAACTGGCGGGCCGTGTGGCGGAGGCGGTCCAGTGCGAGGCTCTTCCCCTCCCCCACGTCTGGGTGATTTTGCCGTCCGAATATGCCCCCCTGCTGGAGACCGACCTGTCCGGCAGCCTGCCTCCGGAGACAGCCGCCCTGACCGGCACGGTCGCGTTTGGGGGAAAGACCCCGATGTACAACGTGCTTTCGGTGCTTTCGCAGAATCTGGGGGTCACGTTGGTGGCGGACAACCAGCTCTCCGAGACCCGGTGCGGCGAGCTGTTCCTGGGGCCCGCCCCCCTGTCCGGGATCCTGGAGGCGGTGTGGATTTCCGCGCGGGTCCCCCGGGAGGCCTACGCTGTGGAGGCCGTCGGGAATGCGCTGTTCTTCCGGTCCGTCCGGAACGTGACGCCGCCCTCCCTCCTGCTGAACGCGGACGCGCTCACCCCGGAGCAGCGGGCCGTGGTGGACCGTGTGGTGGACGCGGTGCTTCCGGAGCCGGGCGGCGACCCGGCGGAAACGGCCTTTTCGGCGCGTCCGAAGCCCCTGAAGAACGTGCTCACCCCCCTGAGCCGGCAGCTGGGCGTGGTGGTGTCGGCGAAGTCCGTTTTCGCGGAGGTGCCGGTGTCGCCCTGCGTGTTCAAGGGGGCGCGCGTGGCCGAGGTGATGGACCTCATGCTGCGCCAGTGGCCGACGGACAAGGTCGGCTGGGAGGTGTCCGGGGAGGAGCTGCTGATCCGTCCCCGGTGACCCGGGAGCGGGCTACCGCTCCGTTCTGCGCCGGTCCATGAAGATGACGCTCTTGCCCTCGGTGGGCTGGGCCTTCTGGCGGACCTGGGCGAGGGCCTCGAAGATTTTCTTGGCGCTCTTGAACTGGCGGTACTGGGTGTGGGCAACGCCGATGGAGAGGGCCATCAGGGGGCAGCGGACCTCGCGGCCCTGGGCGTCCGTGGTGAGGACGTAGCCGTTTTTCAGCTCCTCGGGCGTGTAGAACGACCGGCTTTCCTTGTCGAAGGTCTCGGCCAGCCCCTCGCAGAAGCGGTCGCGGTCCTCCAGCTTCAGCAGGACGATGAAATGCTGGCGCCCCATGTGGGCGGGGAAGCACTCGTAGATGCCCAGGGAACGGGTGAGGGAGAGCAGGGTGCGGGAGAAGGACTGGATGACCTCTCCCTGGCTCTCCTGGCCGCGGTTCTTGCAGTAGCCCTCAAAGCCGACAATGTCCATGTACACGCAGGCGATGGCCTCTCCGCGCGCGAGCTTGTGGTTGATCTCGCGCTTGAGGGCGTCCGTGCCGGGAAGGTTCGAGACGCGGTTGCGGTAGTCCAGCGTGGTCAGCAGGGCGGCCAGGGAGCCGATCTTGTCCATCAGCCGCTCCAGGGTGAAGGGCTTGGAGAGATAGTCGTCCGCGCCCTGCTCCAGCCCGTGGATGATCTCCGGCTCCTCGCCCAGCGCCGTCAGCATCAGGATGGCGATCCGGTAGAGTTCCGGGTCCTTGCGCATGCGGCGGCATATCTGATAGCCCGTCGCGCCGGGCAGCATGATGTCCAGCAGGCAGACTTCCGGCTTGACCTGCTTGGCGTATTCAAACGCGCCCTCCCCCGTGTTGATCACGAACACCTGGTGCCCCTCGGCGACCAGTTTCGTCTGGATCAACCCGGTGAGATCCACTTCATCGTCAACGATTAAAATCCGGCTCATGATAACGATCCCCGTTGTTTACAGGCACTTGCAAGACATGCCCCTGTGCGCCGCACCCGTTGTCGGTTAACTATACCGTATTGCCCCGCTTTCCCGCAATAGGTTTCTTCCGGTTGCCGAAGGAAACGCGATCCCCGGGCGGGCCTGCCCGGGGCTGTCAGGCGCGCCGCAACCCGGCCCCCGGTTCATCCGCCGCCGGACATTATGGGTTTGCCCCCCGATCCGGGTAGAATACCGGCGGTGATTGCGGAGGCTGTGGTGCGGCCGCTCCGCGACGATTCTGGAAGGAACCATGACATGCGCAAAAACATCCGCGTTTTCGCCCTTGCCGCCGCCGGCCTTCTCCTGGCCCCGGGCTGTGCGAAGGATCGTCAGGCGGACTTCTCCGCCCTGACGGGGGCGGAGAAGATCGCCTGGTCCATCAACAATCCGCGGGAGGAACTGACGGTTGCGGCCTCCCCCGTGCGCCAAACCCTCCAGATACTGGGGAGCGCGGGCACGGTGCTTGGATTCGGCATCTCTGCGGCGCAGGACGCGGCGTATGCGAAGGCCATCTCCGACGCCCTGGGCGAGTACAGCCCCGGCACGGTGTTTGAGCAGCGGCTCGCGGACGCGCTGGCGGCCCATCTGGGCGAAGGCGCGCGCCGGGTGGCCCCCGTGGGCACTGCGGCCGGCTACAACAACCCGCAGGAGGCAAAGAAGGCGCGCTGGGAGGGGCTGGCGCGGTCCGGCCACTCGCAGGTGCTCGACCTCGACCTGTCCTGCGGCGTTTTCGGACCCGAGGGCACGCTGGTCACGCGCATCGCGGGGGAACTGCGCGCCCTGCCCGGCGGGAAACTCCTTTGGCGGGACACCGTGACGGTGCACAGCGGCCCCGTGCTCGCCAGCCGGCGTCTGAGCGACCCGACCAACCGGCTTACCCCCAACATCGCCGCGCCGCGGCTTACCATCAAGGAGAACGCCATCGGCCAGTGGACCACGGACGGCGGGGACCATCTTCGGGAGTCCTTCGAGCGGAACGTCCGCCGCACGGTGGAGGGGGTGATGACGGCGCTGGAGCTGGAGGAGACGGCGGACGGGTATCTGACACTGGGCTGGAACGCCATGTGCCGCAAGCGGCACGCGGAGGCGAACGACCTGCTGCGGCAGGGGCAGCAGATGGCCCCGGACCGCGCGGACATCCTGAACGTGATGGCGGTCAATCTTGGCCACGCCAAGAATGTGGAGGAGGCCATGGGCATGGTGCGGGAGGCCCTGGCACGCGACGCCAACCATGCGGAGGCGCACTTCAATCTGGCCTGGTGGCTGTCCGAGAAAGAGGGGGAGGAGGCGGAGGCCCGCACGCATTACGAGGCGGCCCTCGCCGCCGGGGCCCCTGACCATCCCCGCCTGGAGAAGCGTCTCAGAGACTAGGAGCCGCCTCTGACATTGGCCCTGCCCCCCGGCGTGGTGCTGGCAGCCTGTGAGGGGTGCCCTCTCCTCCCCCCTCTTGCTGGGGTTTTCCCTCCTTCAACGGGCGTTGCCCCTCCGCGCTTTGACAATAATTGTTCTTGGTAATCATGCCACGTCACGCCGCCATTTTTACAAACAGACAAATAACGATATTTTTGGATGTGTGCGGCGAAAAACGAACCGATCGTTTTCTTGTGTCGGGGTTGGCACAAAATATGCAGGTCACCAAGGCGCAAGTCTTTATTGCTAGGGAGCGCATGTACTGTTGTGTGAGTTGTTTTGCGTCTCGGGTGAGCAGGAAACAGGACTTGCGTTAGTGCGTGTGGACGCGGGAGGGCGTCTGCGGGTATTAGGTGGCAGGCCGACGGCGGGTTTCGACACGCCGTCGGCCTTGGGTTTTCACACGTTGAAACGGAAATGCAGGATGTCCCCGTCCTGTATCACGTAGTCCTTGCCTTCCAGCCGCACCTTTCCCTTCTCCTTGGCTTTGGCCATGGACCCGGCGGCCATGAAGTCGTCATAGGCGACGGTCTCCGCCCGGATGAAGCCCCGCTGGATGTCCGAATGGATGACCCCGGCGGCGTCCACGGCGTGGGTGCCCCTGCGGATGGTCCACGCGCGGACCTCGGGCTCGCCGGCGGTGAGGAAACTCATGAGGCCGAGGAGGCTGTAGGCGGTCTGGATGAAGCGCGTGCGGGACTCCCCGCCCAGCCCCAGCTCCTCGCGGAAGGACGCGCGGTCCTCCTCGGGCAGCTGCGAGACCTCCATTTCCATGGCGCCGCACAGTTCGATCAGCACCAGCCCGAGGTCTCGGGCGATGGAGTCCAGGCCGCTGGGGTTCTCCGCGCCGATGCCGTCCTCGCCGTAGTTGGCGAGAAGCATCATGGGCTTCCGGGAGAGGAACGTGAAACTGCGGAGCAGGGAGTCCTCCTGCGGGTCCAGCTCCAGCGTCAGCAGGGGGCGCCCCTCCTCCAGATGCGCCCGGCAGCGCACCATCAGCTCATGCTCCCGGTCCCGGCGGTTTTCCTTTTCCAGGCGCTCGATGCGGCGCTCGATGACGATGAGGTCCGTGAGGACCAGCTCATCCTCCATGGCCCGTGTGTCCCGCGCGGCGTCCACGGAGTTCATGGGGTGGCTGACGGCCTGGTTTGCGAAGGCGCGGACGACATGGACCAGGGCGTCCACATTCTTCAGCACCGTCAGGGCGTTCGCGTCCAGCGCCTTCTCCTCCCCCGCCGCCTCGTTGGGGGCGATGTCCAGAAACTCGACCTCGGCGTAGGTCCGCTTCTTCGGCTTGAAAATCTCCGAGAGGGCGTCCACGCGGGCGTCGGGCACCTTGATGACGGCCACATTCGCCTCGCGGCTTCCATAGGCGCCCACGGCGGCCTTTGCCCCGGTGAGGGCATTGAAGACGGTGGTCTTTCCCGACCGGGCAAACCCGATAATGCCAACCTTCATGGGGTGTGTTCCTTTTTGCGGCGTGTTGCGGCTGCGGAGTCCGGTGGCGGCCCCGGCGCGCCGGAGATTCTGCTATGATGGCGGAAGGCGGCCGCGCCGCCAAAACCCGCCCGTTAGCATACCCGCTGCGCGGGAGGAAGGGCAAGCCCCATGCTGGAGACGGTCAACCTTTCGGCCTCGTTGGACAAGGAGGAGTACCGGTCGCTGCAGGAGGCCCTGGACCTCCGGCTGGGCCGGATGCAGCGCGGACTCCGGGAGGCGGGGGTGCCGGTGCTGGTGGTGGTGGAGGGGTGGGACGCGGCGGGCAAGGGTTCCACACTGGGGAGGCTTCTGCAGCCCCTGGATCCGCGGGGGTTCAAGGTGCACCATGTGGGGCCCGCCACGCCGCTGGAGGGGATGTTCCCGCCCATGTGGCGTTTCTGGAACCTGCTGCCCGCGCGCGGGGCCCTGGCGGTCTACAACCACAGCTGGTACCGCAGGGTGTGGAACGAGCCGCTGGAGGGCGGCGCGGATTTGGGAACGGTGCGCGCGGCGTATGAGGAAATCCGGGTGTTTGAGCGCCAGCTCGCGGACGCCGGGGCGGTGATTGTGAAGTTCTTCCTGCATATCGGCCGCGACGAGCAGGCGCGCCGGTTCAAGGCGCTGAAGAAGGATCCGGCCTTCGCCTGGAAGGTGGGGCCGGCCGAGAAGGAACGGCACAAGCGCTACGACAAGTATCTGTCCCTGGCCGAGGACATGCTCCGCGAGACCTCCACCCCCTTCGCCCCGTGGACCATGGTGGCCGCCACGGACGAACGGCACCGGAACACGCGCGTCGCCGAGACGCTGGCGGCGGCCCTGGAGAATGCCCTGGAGCGCCCCGCGCCGCCCAGGGCGTCCGCGCCCGCCCTGCCGCCGCGCCGGAGCGGCCCGCTGGACCGCGTGAACCCGGACCAGTCCCTCGACAGGGAGGTGTATGCAAAGCGCCTTCCGAAACTTCAGCAGGAGCTGCGCCGCCTGCAGCATCTGTGCTATCTGCGGCGGCGGCCGGTGGTGATGGCCTTTGAGGGGTGGGACGCGGCGGGCAAGGGCGGCGCGATCAAGCGCCTCACCCGCGAGCTGGATCCCCGGGGGTACGAGGTGATCCCCGTGGCCGCGCCGGACGGGGTGGAGAAGACGCACCATCATCTGTGGCGGTTCTGGCGCAGCCTGCCGAAGGCGGGGCATTTCACGGTGTTTGACCGCACCTGGTACGGCCGGGTGCTGGTGGAGCGGGTGGAGGGCTACGCGCGCCCGGAGGAATGGCAGCGGGCGTACCGGGAGATCAACGAGTTTGAGGCCGAACTCGTGGAGGCCGGCATGGTGGTCCTGAAGTTCTGGCTGCACATCAGCCGGGACGAGCAGCTGCGCCGGTTCGAGGCCCGTCAGGAGGACCCGGAAAAGCAGTGGAAGATCACGGAGGAGGACTGGCGCAACCGGGAGAAGTGGGACGCCTACGAGGCGGCCGTGTCCGCCATGATCGAGCAGACGTCAAGCGCGCAGGCCCCGTGGACCCTCATCGAGGGGAACGACAAGCGGCACGCGCGCATGCAGGTGCTCCAGACGGCGGTGGACCGGATTGCGGCGGCGCTGGGCGAATGACGGGGGGCTCCCCCCCTTTACATTGCCAGCCCGCCGTCCACGCAGAGAACCCCGCCCGTGATGAACGACGCGTCGTCGGAGGCGAGGAAGAGGACGGCCCTGGCGATTTCCTCCGGCAGGCCGGCGCGGCCCAGGGGAATCCGGCTTTCCAGCAGGCGGATGTTTTCCTCGGACATCGGGGCGGTCATGTCGGTCCTGGTGAGTCCCGGTGCGACGACGTTGGCGGTGATGTTGCGGCGGGCGAGTTCCTGGGCGATGGACTTGGTGAAGGCGATGACGCCCCCCTTGGAGGCGCAGTAGCTTGACATGCCCCCCTGGCCGTGCAGCCCGAGCACGGAGCTGACATTGACGATGCGTCCGGACCGCTGGCGGATCATGATCTCCGAGGCGGCGCGGCAGCAGAAGAAGACGCCGTTGAGATTGGTCCGGAGCACGGCGTCCCAGTCCCGGTCTTTCATGCGGGGCAGCAGTCCGTCCCCGGACACGCCGGCGTTGCAGACCAGCGCGTCCAGTCCGCCCAGCCAGGCGGCGGCCTCCCCCACCATGCGGTTCACGGCGTCCGGATCGGACACGTCGCAGGCCAGCCCCGCGGCGTCCGGCCCCAGCTCGCGGGCGGCGTTCCGGACGGCGTCCGGGTTGGTTCCGCAGAAGGCGACCCGCCCGCCCTCGGCCAGGAATCCCTCCACGCAGGCGCGGCCTATGCCGCGGGTTCCCCCGGTCACCAGCACCCTCTTTCCGTCAAAACGGCCCATGTCGGCGCCCTCCGTTCGGGGGGTCAGGGCGTGTCGTCGCCCGCCTCCTGTTGTTCCCGTGTCAGCATTTCGATCTCGTGCTGGCGCAGGCGCTGGATGTTCTCGCGGATGCGGCTGTTGAGCTGGTTGTCCACGGCGACCTTGGCGCCGATGACGGCGTTTTCCACGCCGCGGGCCGTGGAGGCGCCGTGGAGGATAATGACCACGCCGTTGATGCCGAGCAGGGGGGCGCCGGGGTGCTCATTGGGGTCCACGCGCGTCTTGAGCTCGCGCAGGGCCTTGTGGGCCAGCATGGCGCCCAGCTTGCTCATGCTGGACTGCTCAAACTGCTCGCGCAGCATTCTGCCCATGAAGAGGGCGGCCGCCTCGCTGGTCTTCAGGAAGAGGTTTCCAATGACGCCGTCGCAGACGACCACGTCGGCCCGGCCCTCGTAGAGGGCGCGGGGCTCGATGTTGCCGACGAAGTTGAGGTGCCTCGCGCCGGTGAGGTTCCGGTGGACCTCGCGCATGACCGCGCCGCCCTTCTGGCCCTCCTCGCCGATGTTGAGCAGGCCGACGCGGGGATTCTCGATGCCGAGGGCGTACCGGGAGTAGGCGACGCCCATCTCGGCAAACTCGCAGAGCTGGCGCGTGGTGCAGTCCACGTTCGCGCCGAGGTCGAGCATGACCACTTTTCCGCCGACGGTGGGCAGGGTCTGGCTGATGGCGGAGCGGGCCACGCCCTTGATGGGGCCGAGGACCGTGCGCGCGCCGACCATGACCGCGCCCGTGTTGCCCGCGCTGACCACGGCGGCGACCTCGCCCTCCTTGGCGAGCCGCATGGCCGCCATGAGGGAGCTGTTCCGCTTGTTGCGCACGGCCGACACGGGGGACTCGTGCATGCCGATCGCCTCGGCGGCGTGGTGCACGGAGATCTGCCCGCGTTTCGGGTGGGCCTTCAGGCGCTCGGTGAGGAGGGCCTCGTCGCCCACCAGCACGACATGCACGTCGTCGCGCAGGCTGGCCTGAACGGCGCCTTCCACCTCGACATCGGGCGCGTTGTCCGAGCCCATGGCATCGAGCGCGATTCTCATGGAATGTCCCTCACGGGGAACGTCAGGCGTTCTTGGGCTTGATAACGACACGGCCCTTGTAGAAACCGGTCTTGAGGCAGACCCGGTGCGGCAGAACGGGCGCCCCGGAATCCGGATTCTCGATCACGTTCGGGGCGGTCAGCGCGTGGTGGGAACGCCGCATGCGCTTCTTGGCCTGTCCGGTGCGTCTCTTTGGTACGGGCATCTTGGTTACTCCTTGCGATTTTTGTCGTCGGCAAGATCGGGAAACAGGGAGGCCAGCACGCTCAACGGGGTGTTTTGCGGTTCCCCGCCGCCCTCGGCGGCCGGACACCCGCAGGGTCCGCCGTTGAGATTTGCCCCGCAACGGGGGCAAAGCCCGAGACACGAATCCTTGCAGACTAGTTTTAGCGGCGCCGAAAGCACAATCTCCTCCCACACCTGTGGGGCAAGATTGACCTCCCGGCCCGCGATCATAAGCTTTTCACGCTCCGCTCCGTCGCCGTCGTCGTCGTCATCGCCCCCCATTTCGGAAAGCGCCTCCCCGTTCCTGGCCTCCACATAGACCCAGGCCACCGCGCTGTCCAGCGCCGCGCGGGCCTCTTCGAGGCACCGGTCGCAGGGCTGCGCGTACTCCCCGCGCACACGGCCGCGGAAAAGGTACTCGCCGCCGCCGAGATCGGTCAGGCATCCGGTGACCTGAACCTCGTCCAGGGGGACGGGGTCGGTTTCCGGGGGCTGAACCTCGGCCACGGAGAGGCGGACGTCAAGGTCCAACCCGTCGTCCCCGATGGACAGCACCGGGATCTGCAACTTTGCGGTCACTTGAGTCAGCCTTCCTGTGGACACAACGGGCCGGAAGTTTACCAAACGCGCGGAATTATGTCAATTTTCCGCCCCCCCTTCGGCGGGGGAAAAGGGCAAGCGGGCCTGTAAGCCGGGTTCTGTCCGGAGGACGCGGGGCCCTCCGTGACGGTCATTCCTCTTGGATCCGCGTCGCCGCGGACCTCCAGCGTCCAACCCGGGACCGGTGCGGGCCACACCATGGGTCCCCTATTTGGACTTGCTCCGGGTGGGGTTTGGCTAGCCGCCATGTCACCATGACGCTGGTGCGCTCTTACCGCACCTTTTCACCTTTGCCGGCGGGAAACCCGCAGGCCGTATGTTTTCTGTGCCACTTTCCGTCGGATCGCTCCGCCTTCGCGTTACGAAGCACCCTGCCCTGTGGAGCCCGGACTTTCCTCGACGCGCCGAAGCCCGCCGCGACCGTCCGGCCCGCTTGCCGGGGCAAGTATACGCCAACGCGGCCCGCAGGGGCTACTACTGTGCGGCGGGCGCTTCCGCGGCCGGGGGGGCGGTCTCCGCAGGCGCGGCGGGCGCTTCGGCCGCCGGAGCGGCGGCTTCTGCCGGGGCGGCGGCTTCTGCCGGGGCAGCGGTTTCCGCCGGGGCGGCGGCTTCTGCCGCCGTCTGTTCCGGCGGGAACAGGTCGGGGTTGGCCGTCTTGAGCGCGGCGAGGGCCTGATCGGCCTTGCCCGCCACGATGGAGTCGGGGAACGCATTTTGCTGCTGCTCGTAGGACTCGGCGGCCTCCTTCAGCATGCCCAGCTTTTCCTGCATGCGGCCGATGTCATAGGGCTTGCGGCGCGCGAGGAACTCCCCGGGGAACTCATTGGCAACGCGCTGGTAGAGCTCAAGGGCCTTCTGGTAATCGCCCCCGCCTTCGGCGAGAAAGGCCAGCCCGTCGAGGGCGCGGCCCGCATAGGGGGATTTTCCGAACTCCTTGCCCACGCGCTCAAACAGCTCCCGTGCCTTGTCCGGCTGGCCGGCCTCCACGGCGGTTTCCGCGGCGAGATAGACCGCCTCGGCGGTCCAGCGGCCGGCCTCGGGGGCGAACGCCTCAAGCTGTTCCAGGCGCTTGGCGGGGTCCTCTTCAGTGAGGGCCGCGGCGTAGGCGGAGTCCGTCTTCTCGGCGGCGGCGCTGGACGTGGCGCGGACCGCCAGCCCCGCGACGACGCACAGCACCACGAAGACCGCGCCTCCGGCGTACATCCACGGGTTTTCGATCACATGGATCAGAAGTTTTTCCCACTCCGACTTCGGGGTGTGGATCAGTTCCTCATGTTCTGCGGCCTGTGTCTTCCGGGGTCTTGCCATGACTGCTTCAACACTCCTGTGCGGTGTTTACCGGGCGCTCCGTCCGGGGGGGACACCCCCCTGCCTGCGGAAAATCCGGCTCATTTCTCTGCGGTTTCGCGCCTGTGGGTCGGGTCAGCTGAGGGGCCCCCACTCCACAATTTTCCAGGCGCCCTGATACTTCTCCAGCAACACCGCCATCTGTCCCTGCAGGTTGATCGGCGGATATTGGCTTGCGTTGACGGGCTCGGCGGTGGTTCCAAACGACTCGACGGCCCGCGCCTGGTCTCCCTGAACCCGTATTTTTGGGGGGGTGCGTACGATCCGGAACCCCCGGTAACTGCTCATAACCGTTGTCAAATACTCCCGTATGGCCGCGTAGTCGCGGCCCTCGCTGTCGCGATAGTTGGGCGACACATGGGCCAAAACCTGGTACACGCGCTGGCTTTCCATGCCGTTGCAGACATCCTTGAGCACCCGCGCGACCTTTTCCTCCTCGGAGGACTTCCCCGCGGAGAAACCGGGCAGGCTTACCGGGAAGCCGCTGGTCTGGCAGGCCTGCATGCCCAGGAGGCACGCCGCCGCGACCGTGGAAAGCAGCAGGCATTTCATCTCACACCCCGCCGTCGGGAACCATGTGAAGGATCAGGCGCTGGCCGCGCCCCATGCCCAGGGGCTGCACGGTGACCTCCAGGCGCTTGCCGGGCTGCTTGAAGAGCATGTAGGCATTGCCATTGGCCTGCTGGACACTCTCCATGTTCCAGCCGCTGGCCGGGCACTGGCTGATGTAGAACTGCGCGACCTCGTTCTGGTCCGCGCGGATCGTGTAGACCATGCGCCCAATCTGAAGGGTCGGGGACTCGTAGATGTACGAGCGGTCCAGGTCCTCCTTGGCCTTCTCCGGAAGGGGCACGTCCTTGAACCGCTGGTTGGGCGACATGGCCAGCGACTGCCCGGTCTCGGCGGGCGCCGCCACGGCGGGATCCGCCGCCGCAGGTTCCGCCGGCGCGGGCTGGGAGTCTTCAAGCAGTTCCACGGGGGGCAGGTCGTCGTTCTTCTGCCAGGGCATGGTCTCGCATCCCGCAAGAAACGCGCAACACAGAACGAGGGGAATCAGCGTCCGCTTCATGATCGAAAACCTCCTTCAGGTGTGGCCGGCTGTCCGGTCCGCCTCCGCGTTGCGGCGGCTTGATCCGGATGGGGCGCGGCAAATCAAGGATAGGATAGAAAAACCACGCGGGTCCAGTCAAACGGAAGGACAGCCCTTCTTGCGCCGCGCCCCGGGCGCGCCCGGGCGCTGGCGGCACTGCCACGCGGCGATACAGTATACTCTTTCGCCAGAGGTGGTGCGCCATGCCGCGGATTTCTGTTGTTGTTCCGTCGTTTGCTCCCCAGGAAGAACTGCTCGGCCAGCTGTTTGCGTCGCTGGCGGAGCAGTCCCTGTCAGATTTCGAGGTCATCGTGGTGGATGATGGATCGCCCGACCCGGACTATGTGTTTCCCGACGCGCGTTTTCGGCTGGTGCGCAGGGACCAGCGGCGCGGTCCGGCGGCCTGCCGCAACGCGGGGGCGGCCGAGGCCGCCGCAGAGGCCCTCTTCTTCACGGACACGGACTGCCGTTTGGAGAGGGACACGCTGACCCGGGCGCTGGAGGGGCTGGAACGGGCCCCGGTGTCCGTCGGGGACACCATCACGGACGTGAAAACCGCTTTCGGCGGGCTGGTGGCGGCGTTGGGGTTTCCCGGCGGCGGTATTCTGGGGTTTGAAAAGGTGTGGCGGGTGGACGCCGACGGCTTTGCGAGGAGTTTCAGCAGCTGCAACGTGGCGTTCCGGAGCGCGTTTTTCAGGGAGATGGGCGGTTTCGATGAGTCTTTTCCCGTGGCCGGCGGCGAGGACACGGTCCTGGCCCGCCGTGTTGTTGACGGCGGCGGCGCAATTTGGTATGAAAAGAGGCAGCGTGTTTTTCATGTGGAGAAGCCGGACTTGGCCGGGTTTCTGCGGTGGCAGGTCATCCGGGGCCGGGGCAATTTTCACATTCGCCGGCGTGTTTCCTCCGTGGGAGGCTATTTGCGGTTGCGCGTTTGGACCTTTCGGAACAGTCTCGCGCGGGCGGGTGTCCTGAGGGCGCCGGCGGTCTTGGCCCTGATTGGGCTGTCCGTCGCCGCGCAGACGGCCGGGTATTGGCTGGAACGGCGGCGGTGGGCGGGATAATGCCGTGCTCCCTGTGACGGAACGGCTGAAAATGTGTATAATGGACAAATTATCAGGTTCTTTTTGGCTCCGCGAAACTTTCCCGTGACGCTGGGCGGTCAAAGGGGTATTGTGTCACAAGGCGATGAGTCGGGTTGGTTTCTGCGGGCAGGAGTGCGGGCTGGACGCGGTGCCCGCACATCTGGGAAGCGCCCGGCACACGGAACGGATAGGAACATCATGCGCACATGTGAACGTCTGGCCTTTGTCTCCCTTGCGGTGTTTGGAGTGCTGGGTGCGGGGTGCTCCGCGCCGGTGGAGGGCAAGGCGCCGGACGCGCCCGAGGCCGCGGCGCAGACGGAGCGGATTCTGGTTCCCGTGGAGGTCCAGAAGCCGGCCCGCAAGGACATTTCCTCGTACTTCGAGACGACCACCCGGGTCCAGGCGGAACGGCGTGTGGAGGTGCTGGCCAAGGGGGCCGGGATTTGCGACCGGGTCTTTTTCGAGGAGGGCGACCGGGTGGCGGCGGAGGCGGTGCTGGCGGAGCTGGACAAGACGGAGCTGGCCGCGCAGGTGCGGCAGGCGCAGGTGACGCTGCGCCAGCAGAAGACGACCTTCGAGATTGCGGAGAAGAGCCTCGCCGAGGGGATCGGCGCCCCGGTGGAGCGCGACAACGCCCGCTTTGCCTATGAGCAGGCGCAGGCGGCGCTGGAGATGAACGAGGCGCGCCTGGCGCATCAGACGGTGAGGGCGCCCATCGGCGGCATCATCACGCGGCGCTCGCTCCAGGAGGGCATGCTGGTCTCGCCGGGAATGCCGGCGTTCACCATCATGGACCCCGACTCCTACGCCCTGCCGATCAGCGTGCCGGAGAAGGAGCTGGCCAAGCTGGCCGTCGGCCAGGAGGCGCTCGTGCGGGTGGACTCCCTGGAGGGCGAGGAGCTGAGGGCCTCCATACGGCGCATCAACCCGAGCATGGACCCCCTGAGCGGCACGGTCAAGGTGGTGCTGGAGTTCGGGGAGGCCGACCGCGCGCGCCTGCGCGACTCCGCCTTCGCGAGGGTGCGGCTGGTGATGCAGACCATCAAGGACGCGCTGGTCGTCCCCAAGGACGCGATTGTGGAGGAGAACGCCCGCAGTTTCCTCATGGTCGCCGAACCCCCGGCGGCGGAGGCGGGCGCGGAGTCCGCGCATGTGGCGCGCCGGGTGGAGGTGGAGAAGGGGCTGGAGGACAGCGAGGTGGTGCAGATCCTCTCCGGCGTGTCCGACGAGTCCCTGGTGGTGGTGATGGGGCAGCACGCGCTGAAGCCGGACGCGGAGATCTCGGTCACCACCGCGGCCCGGGAGATTGAGTCGCGGAAGGACATGGAGGTGGGCGACGCGCTGGAGGCGGCGCGCAAGAGGGCGGAGGAGGAGAAGGCCCGCAAGGAGAGTCAGAACTAATCCCGCCCAGGCGGACACGGCGTGCAAGACAGACCGGTCACCCGGCTCCGGCGGGTTGACGGCGGCGGAAGGCGGCAATGACCCACCCCGAAGAGACCCCCAGCACCAACTACCGCATCGCCATCCGCCGCCCGGTGACCATGGTGATGATCTTCCTCACCATCGCCGTGTTCGGCCTGCGCTCCTACCAGCAGCTCCCGATCAACCTGATGCCGAACATCTCCTACCCGAGCCTCACGGTCCGGACGGAGTACGAGGGGGCGGCGCCGGAGGATGTGGAGAAGCTCGTCACGCGGCCGCTGGAGGAGATGCTCAGCATCGTGGGCGGCCTGGTCGAGATCAGCAGCATCTCCAAGCCGGGCCTTTCGGAGATTCTCCTGGAGTTCTCCTGGGGCACCGACATGACCATCGCCCAGACGGACGTTCGGGACCGGCTGGACGTGTTCGAGCCGCCAAAGGAGGTGACGAAGAAGCCCGTCATCCTCCGCTACGACCCCTCGCGCGACCCCGTCATGCGCTTCGCCATCGTTCCGGACCGCACCTTTTCGGACGCGCAGGAGGAGGCGCGGACCCTGACGGGCATCCGCGACGCCGCGGAGCGCCATCTCAAGGCGGATCTGGAGGCGGAGTCCGGCATCGCCCAGGCGGCGATCAAGGGCGGGCAGAAGGAGGAGATCCAGGTCCTGGTGGACGCCGAGAAGATCAAGGGGCTCGGCGTGTCCCTGGACACCGTGGTCACGAGCCTCGCCCAGCAGAACATCAATCTTTCCGGGGGCCAGCTCCGCGAGGGGAAGACGGAGTACATGGTCCGGACGAACAACGAGTTCGAGTCCGTGGAGGACATCGCCGCGAGCCTGGTGCCCACGCCGGGCGGCCAGTTCCGCCTTTCGGACCTCGCGCAGGTGTTCATGGGCGCGAAGGACCGCGAGACCATCGTGCATGTCAACGGCCGCGAGGCGGTCGCCGTCGAGATATTCAAGGAGGGTGACGCGAACACGGTGCGCGTGTGCAACCGGGTGAAGGACCTCTTCAACATTTCCCGGAAGCTCAGCGTCAGCGAGCGCGCGGTGCAGGCGGTCCGGGAGGCGATGGACCGGGTGCAGCGGCAGGCGCGCGAATCCCTGGTCGGGAGCAACGACGCGGAGCGGCTGAAGGAGTCCATGAAGGGGAAACGGAACCTGCTGGCGCGCCTGCCGGGCGAGGTGCGCCTTTCCGTCATGAGCGACCAGTCGCGCTTCATCGTGGCCTCCATCGAGGAGGTGCAGGGGGCCACGTGGCTGGGCGGTCTGCTGGCCCTCGCCATCCTGTTCCTGTTCCTGCGCGAGGCCAAGTCCACGCTCATCATCGGCATCGCGATCCCCATCTCCGTGGTGGCGACCTTTGTGCCAATGTTCATCCAGAACGTCTCCCTGAACATCATGTCCCTGGGCGGCCTGGCCCTGGGCGTGGGCATGCTGGTGGACAACTCGATCGTCGTGCTGGAGAGCATCTTCCGGTGCCGCGAGGAGGGCGACGGCATACTGGACGCCTCCGAGCGGGGCACCCGCGAGGTGGCGGGCGCCGTGTTCTCGTCCACCATGACCACCGTGTGCGTCTTCCTGCCGATCACCTTTGTCGAAGGTATCGCGGGGCAGCTTTTCCGCGACCTCGCGCTCACGGTCACCTACTCCCTGCTGGCCTCCCTGCTCACGGCCCTGTACCTGGTTCCCCTGCTCGCCTCGCGCCGCCGCATGAATCTCGAGGCGACCCGGCAGGTGGTGTGGACCGTCCGCGCGTGGCGCGAAGCCCGCGACCGGCGCGGCTGGTCCCGCCCGGCGGCGCTGGCGGCGGTGATTCCCCTGGGGCTCCTGGACGCGGGCCGCGGCGTCGCGGCCATCTGGCGGGACACCGTCGGGGTTTCCCTGCGCCGCGCTGCCGCGCCGTTCACCGCCCTTCTCGCCTGGAGGGGCTTCGGGCATTTCGCGGCGTCCTGGCTGGTGTGCGCCGCCGGGCTGCTGCTTCTGCCCCTGTCGCTGCTGCTCTTCGCCTGCCAGTTCGCGCTGGCCCTCTCCTACGTGGTCTTCTCCTCCGCGCTGCACGTGTCGGCCCTGGCGCTGCTGGTGGTGATGGCGGCGGTCCGGCTTGTCGTCATGACGGCGCTCTGGCCCTTTCTCACGCTGTGGGAGTGGGGGTTCCGGGGCATGCTCGCCCTGTACCGGGTGACGATCCGCCACATGCTCCAGTACAGCGCCGTCATCCTCCTGCTCACGCTCGGGGTTGCCATCCACGCGGGCACGGTCGCCAGCCGGCTGGGCAGCGAGCTGATCCCCCCCATGAAGCAGGGCGAGTTCGGTGTGCGGGTGGAGGCGCGCGCGGGCACGCGCCTGGAGGACATGAACCAGCGCGCCCGGGTGTACGAGGAGATACTGCGCTCGGCCCCGGAGGTCGAGACCGTGACGGTGGAGATCGGCCGGGAGAAATCCAGCACCGAGTCCAACCGGGGGGAGAACATCGCGGTCTTCAACGTGCTGCTCCGAAACCCGGAGGAGACGGCGGCGCTGCAGGACCGGATTGTGGAGGAGCTCCGCGGCCGGGTCATGGCGGCGGGGGTCGAGGAGCAGGTCACGTTCACCCTCCCGAGCCTTTTCAGTTTCAACACGGCCATCGAGGTGCAGCTGGTCGGGGACGACCTGAAAGAGCTGCGCGAGGTCGGCGGCCGGGCCGTCGAGGCCGTCTCGAAAGTGCCCGGGGTGAAGGACGCCGAGCTGAGCATGAAGGCGGGGTATCCGGAGGTGATCATCGCCCTGGACCGGGAGCTGCTCGCGGCGCGCGGGATCACCCCCGGACAGGTCGCCCAGCGGCTGCGCACGGAGGTGCAGGGGGACATCGCCACGCGCTTCAGCCGGCTGGGCGAGAAGGTGGACATCCGGGTGCGCACCGACCGGGCCATGCTGGGGAACGTGGAGGACCTGCGCCGGCTGTCCGTGACGGACGGCCCGGTGCCGATCCCCCTTTCCGACATTGCCGGCATCACGATCCAGGAGGGGCCGAGCGAGGTCCGGCGGGTGGACCAGCGGCAGGTGGCCCTCATCTACGCCAACGTGGAGGGACGCGACCTTGGGGCGGTCTCCCGGGACATTGACAATGCGCTGAAGACGGTGGACCGGCCGGAGGATTTCTACTTCTTCCAGGGCGGGCAGAACCGCGAACTGGACACCGCGTACTCCAGCCTCCAGTTCGCCCTGCTTCTCGCCATGTTCCTGGTCTATGTGGTGATGGCGTGCCAGTTCGAGTCCATTGTGCACCCGGCGCTGGTCATGTTCAGCATCCCGCTGGCCTTCATCGGCGTGGTCTACGCCCTCCACTACACCGGCACCAGCCTGAGCGTCATGGTCTTCCTGGGGGGCATCGTGCTGGCGGGCATCGTGGTCAACAACGCGATCGTGCTTGTGGATTATGTCAACCAGCTTCGCGGGCGCGGCTACTCGAAGCGGGACGCCCTGGTGCAGGCGGGCTCCGTCCGCATACGCCCCATCCTGATGACGACCCTGACCACGGTGCTGGGCCTGCTTCCCATGCTCACCGCCACGGGCGAGGGCGCGGAAATCCGCCGGCCCATGGCCATCACCGTGATGGCGGGGCTCTCCTCCTCGACCCTGCTCACCCTCTTCATCATCCCCATGCTGTACGAGCTGTTCGGCGGAAGAGACCGCAAATGAGCTTCTCGCTGCCGAAATTCTCGCTGCGCCACCCGATTACGGTGCTGATGTTGAGCCTCAGCACGGTGGCCCTCGGCGTCATCGCGTGGAACCGGATGCCCCTGAACTTCCTGCCCCGCGTGGACCGGCCGTTCATCGGGGTGTTCATCGCCTACCCGGGCGCGTCGCCCGCCCAGGTGGAGCAGCAGATCGCCATCCCGGTGGAGGGCGAGCTGCGCACCATCCCCGGCGTCCGCCGGATCCGGACCACCTCCACCAGCTCCGGGTGCGAGGTCGGGCTGCTGTTCAGCCTGGACACGGACATGTCCATCGCCACGGCGGATGTCCGCGACCGCCTGGAGCGGCTGAAACTGGTCCTGCCCGCCGAGGCCGACAAGATGCTGATCCAGCGGTTCAGTTCCGGCTCCATCCCGATCATGGCCTTCGGCATGTTCAAGGAGGGGGACAAGGAGAAGTTCGACCACCTCGCGCGGACCGTGGTGGAGCCGCGGCTCAGCCGCGTGGAGGGCGTCGCCCAGGTGCAGATCCTCTCCCCCGTCCAGCCGCGGGAGGTTCTCATCGAGTTCAACCAGGACACGCTTCGCTCCCTGAACCTCAACCTCCCGCAGGTGCTGCAGGCGGTCAGGGAGAGCAGCTTCAACCTGTCGGTGGGGGAGCTTCCGGAGGGCACCCGGAAGCACTACGCCCGGGTCATCGGCGAGTACCGCCGCATCGAGGACATCGGGGCCATTGTGGTCGGCCCCGGAGGGATGCGGCTCAAGGACGTGGCGGAGGTCAACTACCGGTCCCGCGAGGAGCAGCAGCAGGTCTCCATGGACGGGGCGGACGGCCTGGCCATCCTGGTGGTCAAGGACTCCGAGGCGAACACGGTTTCCACCTGCGCGCGGGTCCGGGCCGAGCTGGACAGCATCCTGAAGGAGCCCGCCTTCGACGGGGCGACTTCCCTCATCTTCTTCGACCAGTCCGACCTGATCAACCGGGCGCTGAAGAACCTTTTCCTGCAGGGCTTCTACGGGTCCCTGATGGCCATCGGGGTGCTTTTCTTTTTCCTGCACCGGGTCATCCCCACGCTGGTGGTGGCCTTCGCGATCCCCTCCTCGCTGCTCATCGCCGTGGTCTTCATGTTTTTCACCGGGATGTCGCTGAACATCATCACCATGGTCTCCATGATCATTGCCGTCGGCATGCTTGTGGACAACGCGATCGTGGTGGTGGAGAACACGATCCGCCACCGCGACCTCGGGGCGTCCATGGCCGACGCGGCGGTGGACGGCGCGGCGGAGGTGGGCATGGCCATCTTCGCCAGCACCCTGACCACCATCGTGGTGTTCATCCCCATGTACTTCATGGAGACCGGGCGCATGTCGGTCTTCATGCAGCAGCTCGGGGGGCCCCTGATCGCCTCCCTCTCCGGCAGCCTGCTCATGGCGGTGACGGTGGTCCCTCTGGTCATGTCGCGCCTGCGCATCTCCCGGAACCAGAACGTGTTCCAGACCGTCTCGTCCCGCTACTGGCGCGCCCACGCGTCCGACGCCCCGCCCACGGGGATGGTGGGCGGGGTGGTGCACCGTTTCGGGCGGATCCACCCCATCCAGTGGGTGATCGGCCTCTACGGGGGCCTCGTGCGCGCCGCGCTCCGGCGGCGCGTGCTGTGCCTCCTGCTGCTGGGGGCGGGCATCTACGTCACCTACGCCTTCCCCATGCAGCATGTGGGCATGCGCCCCATGCCCAAACTGGACACGCGCGAGGTGCGCATTGACGCGCGCATGGAGCAGAACTTCAACCTGGACATGGCGAAGGACCTGATGAGCCGGATCGAGGCGCAGATAGACCCGCTCCGGGAGACGCTGGCCATCAAGAAGGTGCTCAAGCTGCACGGGGCGGACGAGGGCTTCATCGAGGTGTACCTGTACACCGAGGACGACGGCCCCATCGGCGAAAACCCGCCCTTCACCACCGAGGAGGTCATGCAGATCCTCTCGGAGAAGATCCCGAAGCAGGTGCCGGGCGCGGAACTGCGGTTCTCCATGGCCGACGCCGGCCAGTCCGAGGAGGGCGAGACCGTGAGCCTGTTCCTGCGCGGCGAGGACGGCCAGATCCTGACCCAGTACGCCGAGCAGCTCAAGGCCGTTCTGGGGACGATCGAGGAGATCTCGGACCCCGAGACCAACGTTGAGCCGGAGGTCCAGGAGGTGCAGGTGCGCATAGACAAGGATCTGGCGCAGCAGGCCGGGGTGAGCCCCATGATCGTGGCGCAGACGGTGGACGCCGCCCTGCGCGGCACCCGCATGCCGTACCTCAAGCAGGGGCGGCGCGAGGTCTCCGTGTGGGCCCAGTTCCGCGAGGAGGACCGCAAGTCCCAGGCCAACCTGGAAAACGTCGCCGTGCCCGGGCTGACCGGCCAGCTGGTCCCGCTGCAGCGGCTCACGGATTACAGCAAGGAGGCCAGCCCCACCTCCATCCGCCGGATCAACGGCAAGAACGTCATCGCCCTCTCGGCCAAGCTGAACACCAAGAACCTCAGCGCCGTGCGCGCCAAGCTTGAGTCCGCCGTGGAGGACCTCGGGCTGCCGCCGGGGTACACGGTGGACTTCGGGGAAGAGCTGGAGGACCTGGAGTCGAACATCTTCAACTTCACGACCACCCTGGCCATGGCGGTCATCCTGATCTACATCGTCATGGCCGCGCTCTTCGAGTCCTACCTGCTGCCCCTCTCGATCCTGACCACCGTGCCCATCTCGCTCTTCGGCGCCGTGTGGATGCTCTTTTACATGGACAGCCAGTTCGACCAGATCGTGCTCATCGGCTGCATTCTCATGGCCGGGGTGATCGTGAACAACGGCATCGTCATCGTGGACCACATCAACCGCCTCTACCGCGAACGGGGCGACAGGACAGAGGCCATTGTGCAGGCGGGCATTGACCGGTTCCGGCCCGTCATGATGACCGCGCTCACCACCATCCTCGGGCTGGTCCCCCTGGCCATGGCCAAGACGGGCGGCGCCTCCACCTTTGCCGGCCTGGGGCAGGCCCTGATCGGCGGGCTGACCATCGGGACGATCCTCACGCTGGTGGTCGTTCCCGTGTTCTTCACGCTGCTGGACGACTTTCAAAGGTGGGCCGTGGACTTCTTCGGAAACCTGGCGGGCCGGCGTTTGGACCAGCCGAAGGGAGCGGACGAGGCGGGCGGCGGCTCGTAGGCGCACCGCCGGAGGGGCAAAGGGGGGGCAAAACGGAAAGCGGAGGAATGATGTCGTCGTCAGGACATTGGATACACGACCTGGACCCCGTTCTCCTGCATCTCTGGGGGGACCGGGGCGTCACCTATTACGGGCTGGCCTATGTGCTGGGCTTCCTGTTCGGCCTGATGATCCACCGGCGGCTCCGCCGCCACGGCAGGAGCCCGCTGACGCAGGAGCAGGAGGACACGGCGCTCTTCGCCATGATGATCGGGGTGCTGGGCGGCGCGCGCCTGGGCTACGTGATCCTCTACGCCCTTCCCGAGACCCTTCAGGACCCCCTCTTCCTGTTCCAGGTCTGGAAAGGGGGCATGTCGTTCCACGGCGGCCTCATCGGCGTCCTCATCGCCTGCTGGTATGTGGCCCGGAAAAGCCGCCTCACCCTGGTGGAGTTCGGTGACACCATGGCCCCCCTCGTGCCGATGGGCCTCTTTCTGGGAAGAATCGCCAATTTCATCAACGGCGAGCTCTGGGGCAACGTGAGCAGCGTCCCCTGGGCGGTCGTGTTCCCGCGGAGCGCCCCCGGCATGCCGCTGGACATGATCCCCGCCCGGCACCCCTCGCAGCTGTATGAGGCCCTTCTGGAGGGCGCCGTGCTGCTGGCCTTCCTGCAGTGGCGGATCTGGCGCACCGGCGCGCAGAAGCGCCCGGGCCGCATCAGCGGGGAGTTTCTCCTGCTGTACGCGTTTTTTCGCGTGTTCTGCGAGCAGTTCCGCGAGCCCGACGCGGCCCTGATTCTTGGCATGAGCCGTGGCGTGTTCTACAGTCTCTTCCTGATCGCGGGCGGGGTGTGGCTGGTGCTCCGCTCCCAGCGGACGGCCCGGTCCGCCGTCTGGGAGGAATATGAGGCGGCCCCCCGGACACCCGCCCCGCCCAAGGCCCGTCAGGGGAAAAAGACGGGCAGGCGGTGACCCTTTCCGTTTGTGTTCCAGCAGCGGCCGGGGTATGATCATGCAGGACGCGCCCGCGGCGTCCCGGAGTCATAAGCGCCATGATGAACATGAAAGAGCTGATGTACAAGGCCGTCTCCCTGAAGGCGTCCGACATCCACATCAAGCACGGCAACCCGCCCATCTTCCGCGTGGACGGCGTGCTGGTCCGCCTGGAGGACCACCCGCCCTTCACGGACGAGGATGCCCGGGGGCTGCTGCGGGAGATTGTGGACGACAAGGACCTGGCCAAGTTTGAGAAGCTCATGGACTTGGACACGTCGTTCCTGCTGGAGGAGGTGGCGCGTTTCCGCGTCAACGCCTGCGTGGACGACGGGCATCCCCGCATTGTGCTCCGGCTGATCCCCCTGCAGATTCTGCCGCTGGAGGCCCTGGACCTCCCCGTGACGCTGAAGAAGATGTGCCAGCTGAAGAACGGCCTCATCCTGTTCACCGGCCCCACGGGCAGCGGCAAGTCCACGTCCCTCGCCGCCATGATTGACGAGATCAACCGGTCGCGGCCGGACCACATCATCACGATCGAGGACCCGCTGGAGTTCATGCACGAGGACCACATGGGCATCGTCACCCACCGCGAGGTGGGCCACGACACGCTGTCCTTCGCGAACGCCCTGCGCGGCGCCCTGCGCCAGGACCCCGACGTGATCCTGATCGGCGAGATGCGCGACACGGAGACGGTGAAGACGGCGCTCTCCTCGGCCGAGACGGGGCACCTTGTGCTCTCCACGCTCCACACGGTGGACGCGGTGGAGACGCTGAACCGCCTGCTGGAGTTCTTCGAGCCGCACCAGCAGATTCACATCCGCAAGCAGCTTGCCAGCGTGCTGCGGTCCATCTGCTCGCAGCGCATCCTGCCCCTGGCCGGGGGCAGCGGCCGCACCGTGGCCTGCGAGTTGCTCGTCGGCACGCGCACCATCCGCGACTTCATTGAGCAGGGCAAGTCGTTCAAGGAGATCGTGGAGCTGATCGCCGAGAGCAAGGACCAGTGGGGGATGCAGACTTTCGACCAGGCGCTCTACGACCTGTGGTCCAAGGGCAAGATCACGGCGGACGTCGCCCTCCAGAACTCCACCAGCCCCAAGGACCTCAAACTGCGCATGCAGGGCATGAACGTGCGCTGAGGCGGAGCGGAAGGAAAACAAAAAGGCCGCCCGCGTCCCCAGGGGACCGGGCGGCCTTTCCTGTCTCTTGCGGCTACTCCTGAAAGGGCGTCTTCAGGTTCTTGTTCACGAAGTCCCAGTTGACCACGTCCCAGAAGCCCTCGATGAACTTCGGGCGGGCGTTGCGGTAGTCAATGTAGTAGGCGTGCTCCCAGACGTCCAGCGTGAGCACAGGCTCCTTGCCGTGGCGGAGCGGCGTGTCGGCGTTGCTCAGCGGCAGGATCTCCAGCTTCCCCGAGGGGTCGGCGGCCAGCCAGGCCCACCCGGAGCCGAACAGCTTCGCCGCCGCCGTGGAGAATTCCTGCTTGAAGGCGTCGAAGGAGCCCCACTGGGCCTCGATCAGGCCCTTGATCTCGCCCTGGGGCGCGCCGCCGCCGCCCGGGGCCATGCAGTGCCAGAAAAAGCTGTGGTTCCAGGCCTGGGCGCTGTTGTTGAACACCGGCCCCTGGCCGTCCAGCACCACCTGCCGCAGCGCGAGGTCAGACTCGGGCTTGCCGTCCACCAGCCCGTTCAGGTTGGTGAAATAGGCGGCGTGGTGCTTCCCGTAGTGGAAGGACATCTGCTCCTCGGACACGAAGGGGTTCAGGGCGCCAAGATCGTACGGAAGTTCGGGCTGTTTGAAGCTCATCGGGGTTCTCCCTCTCTTTGCGGTGTGACAGTTGACCCGCCCGAAGGGGCGGCGTTCTCTTTCCCAGTAAACAGGCGGACGGCGGGTTCTATTTCACCCCACGCCCAGCACTTCCACTGTGAACCCGGCGTCCACCCAGCGGCCGGCGGGGAGCAGGCGGTGCGCGTCGTACACCCGCCTGCCCCGCATGCGGGCCGCCGCGTCCGCGGGGTCCAGCTCCGCGAAGGCGCTGTGCGCCGTCGCCACCAGGAGCAGGTCGGCCCCGTCGAGGCACGCCTCCGGGGACAGGTTGGGCAGGGGCGCCCGCTGTGCGAGCGGGTCGTGGGCGCGCACTTCGCAGCCCCGCTCCCCCAGCAGCCGCGCCAGGGCCAGCGAGGGGCTTTCCCGCAGGTCGTCCACGTCGCCCTTGTAGGCCAGGCCGAACAGCGCGACAATGGGCTGCGGAACGCCCGCGAGCATCGCCATCACGCGGTCCGCCACGTGGGCCGGCATGGCGTCGTTCACCCGCCGGGCCAGCGCGATCAGAGGGGTGCTGCCGGAGAAGCGCTCCACCAGAAACCACGGGTCCACGGAGATGCAGTGGCCGCCGACGCCCGGCCCCGCGCGGTGGAGCCCCACCCGGGGATGCCGGTTCGCCAGCCGCATGACGGACCAGAAGTCTATCCCCATCGCCTCGCAGAGCACCGCCGTCTCGTTCGCCAGGGCGATGTTCACGTCGCGGAAGGTGTTCTCGATCAGCTTCACCATCTCCGCCGTCGTCGCGTCCGTCAGGAGGATGTCCCCCTTCACAAAGCGGGCGTAGAGGTCGCGGGCCCTTTCCGCCGCCTGCGGGTCCGCGCCGCCGATGACCCGGTCGTTCTCCACCAGCTCCTCGAAGATGCGCCCCGGCAGCACCCGCTCCGGGCAGTGCGCCAGAAACACGTCCTCCCCCACCCTTCTCCCCCCCGCCTCCAGAATCGGGCGCAGCAGCTCCGCACAGGTGCCCGGCGGCGAGGTGGACTCGAGAATCACCAGCGACCCGGCCCGCAGAAACGGCGTGAGCGCCTCCGCGGCAGCGGCCACATGGCGCATGTCCGCCCGCTTGTCCGCCGTCAGCGGCGTCGGCACGGCGATGATGAACACGTCCGCGGGCGCCGGGGTTTCCGCCGCGCGCAGGGTTCCCGCCGCGACCACCGCCTTCAGCCGGTCGCGCAGTCCCGGTTCCTCGATGTGCGGCTCCCCCCGCCCCAGCGCCTCCCGCACCAAGGGGTTCGTGTCCACCCCCAGCACCCGGCAGCCCGACTCCGCCAGCATCACCGCCGTCGGCAGGCCGATATACCCCATGCCCAGTATGCAGACGTCCGTCACAGGCGCACTCCTTCGCCGCGCGCTCGCCGCGCGGACAGGGCATTATAGCCCGCCGTGCCGCCGGAGAATCACCATGGGGTCACGGGGGACTCAGGGTTTGTCCAGCCAGCCGTGCAGGCGCATCCAGTCCGCGCAGTGGCCGGTCCAGGTCTCCAGCACCTTGTCGCCCCGGCCCATGCCGTAGCCGTGCTCGCCGCGCTCGTACACGTGCAGCTCGCAGGGCACCTTGGCGTCGCGCAGGGCCTTGTAGAAGTTCAGGCTGTTCTCCACGGGCACCACGGAGTCCCCCGTGCTGTGGACCAGGAAGGCCGGCGGCGTCTCCTTGGTGACCCGCTCGTCGTTCGCCAGCAGGTCCAGGAGCGCCGGGTCGGGGTCCTCGCCGAGCAGGTTGTGGCCCGAGCCCGCGTGGCCGTAGGGGGGCTTGAACGTGATCACGGGGTAGATCAGCACCATGAAATCCGGGCGGCAGGACACGCGGTCCACGGGGTCCTTCGCCGCCGGGTCGCCCGCGTCGAAGTGGGTGCCCGTCGTGGAGGCCAGATGCCCGCCCGCCGAGAAGCCGAGGATGCCGATGCGGTCGGGGGTGATCCCCCACTCCCCCGCCCGGCTGCGCACGAGGCGCAGGGCGCGCTGGGCGTCCTCCAGCGGCACCGGATGCCGGTAGGGGGCCACCCGGTAGCGCAGCACCACGCCGGCCACGCCGAGACGGTTGAGCCACTGCGCGACCTCGTAGCCCTCGTAGCCGATGGCCAGGCCGCCGTAGCCGCCGCCGGGGCAGATGACGACCGCCGCGCCGGTGGCCGTTTCTTTGGGCGCGGGGAACACGGCGATCCGGGGCGTGTCCGCCTCGTCCGTGCCCTTGGCCGCCGGCGCGCCGTCGGGCCACAGGGGCAGCACCTCGATGCCCTCGGGCGGCGGGGAGATCTCCCCGGCATGCACGAAGGGGCAGAGCGCGGCGCCCAGAACAACGGCCGCCGCCAGACAGGTCCAAAGGGGTTTCATCGCGGTTCCTCCTGAAATCGAAACGGGTTTCCGCCCCGCGCCGCGCTTCCGGCGGACGGCGGAAAGGTTGTCGGGTATAATACCGCTTTCCCGCGCAAACCTCGAATCCCCCATCACACAGGACCCGGGATCAGAGGGAAAGAGGGCGCCTCTATTTGAAAAAGAGGTCTCAGACCGCAGGCATTCCGACAAGAGATTGCCGCGCTTCGCTCGCAATGACTGCGAAAACGCGCGTCATTGCGAACGTAGTGAAGAGATTGCCGCGTCCGCCGGGGCGTTGGCGGGAACGAGATTGCCGCGCTTCGCTCGCAATGACCGCGGAAATAAACGTCATTACATTGACCGCAAAAACGCACGTCACCGCAATGACCGTGGAAATAAACGTCGCTGCAATGGCCGCAGGAATACACGTCATTGCGAACGTAGTGAAGCAATCTCGTGCCCGCAAGCGCCCCGATTCGCGCCATGTTTTGTCCCGCGACCACCAAGAATTCACGAAAGGCCCTTATGTCCCCGCATACCCCCCCCTGCCCTTCCGGCGGTTCCCCCAGACCGCCGGAACTGCTCGCGCCCGCCGGGCGCATGGAGGCCTTTCTCGCGGCACTGGACGCCGGAGCGGACGCGGTGTATGTCGGCGCGCACCAGTTCAACGCCCGGCTGCGCGCGCACAACTTCACGCGGGACGACCTGGCCCGCATGGCGGCGCTGGCGCATGACCTGGGCCGGAAACTGTACATCACCCTGAACACGCTGGTGCGGGACGACGAGCTGAATGACGTCGCGGCGCTGCTGGACGACCTGCGGCGCATCGGCCCGGACGCGCTGATCCTCCAGGACCTGGGGGTGCTGCGCCTGGCCCGGACCCTGTGTCCGGAGATTCCCCTGCACGCCTCCACCCAGATGACCATCCACAACGCCGACGGCGCGCTGGCCGCCCAGAAGATGGGGTTTGACCGGGTCGTGCTGGCGCGGGAGCTGACGGTGGACGAGATCCGGGCGGTCCGGAACGCCTGCCCGGTGGCTCTGGAGGTGTTCATCCACGGCGCGCTGTGCTATTCCGTGTCCGGACAGTGCCTCTTCAGCAGCCACGTCCACGGCAAGAGCGCGAACCGGGGCTTGTGCCTCCAGCCCTGCCGGCGCGCCTTCTTCGACGGCGCGGGGCATAAGGGCAACGCGTATTCCACGCGGGACCTCGACGCCACCGCCGTGCTGGGGCGGCTCGTGGAGGCGGGCGTCACCTCGCTGAAGATCGAGGGGCGGCTGAAGCCCGCCGAGGCCGTCGCCCAGATTGTCCGCGCCTACCGGCTGCTGCTGGACGCCTGGCCCCGCATCGGCCGGGAGGAGGCCGCTGAGGCGCGGCGGCTGCTGGATTCCGCCGTGGGCCGGGAATCCTGCACCGGGTACCTCTCCGCGCCGCGTCCCGCGGGGCTGCTCGGCGCCGCCGAGTCGCAGTCCGGACGCCGCATCGGCACCACGGTGTCCTGCCGCACGCCGGGCCATATCGCGTTCCGGCCCACGGAACCTGTGAGCGCGGGCGACCGCCTGCGCGTGCAGGCGCGCCCCGGCCAGCCGCCCGTGTCGGTGACGGTGCGGGAACTGCTGCTGGACGGACGCCCCGTCAAGCGGGTGCAGGCGGGGCGGGGGGTGGAAGTGGCGGTCCCCTGCCCTGTTCCGGCGGGCGTGGCCGTCGTGAAGGCGGCGGACGCCGGGGCGCGGCCCAAGGGCTTCCAGAACCGTCTGGAGAAACTTGAGGCCCGCATGGGGCGCGCGGAAAAGGCGCGCTTTCCCGTGCAGGTCCGCACCGGTCAGGGCGGCGTGACGCTGAAGGCGGAGGCCGGCGCGGGGGTGTTGGTGGAACTGCGGCACCCCTGGACCCGGCGCGGGGAAATCCCGCACGGCGAGGCCCTGGAAATACTGGCCACCGACACGGCATCAGCATCGGTGCGGCTCGCGCCGGAGGGGTCGGACCCGCCCGCCCCCTTCCTGATGAAGCCGGAGGAACTGGCGGCCTTCCGCGACCGCTTCCTCGCGCGGCTGGAGGCCGCGCTGAACGAGGCGCGGGACGCGGCGGTGGCCGCCGCTGTGGCCCCCGCTGTGGCCCCCGGCGGCGGGAACCCGGATTCCCGGCCCGTCTGCTGGGTGATTCTTCCCGCCCTCGAAGGCTTGGCCGTCTTCCGGCAGGCGCTGGCGGAGCGGCCGGGCACGCGCGCCGTCCATTGGATGGCGCCGCTGGCCGCAGTGGACGACCCCGCCTTCGCCGCCGCGCTGCGTGCCGTTGCCGCCCCGGACAGGGTCGGGGTGGTTCTGCCGCACCTCGTGTTTGACCCGAAGGCGCTGGCGGAGGCCCACGCGCGCCTGCGCAAAGCCGCGCAGCTCGGGGTGCAGACCGTCGCGGCGTCCAACCCGGCCGGGTTCCAGATGCTCTCCCGGCTGGGCAAACGCCGCCTGGAGACCCTGGTCCTGCCGTCCATCGGGTGCATGAACCGGGCCTGCCTCGCCCAGTTGTCCGCCTTGGGCGCGAATGCCGCCGCCTGTTCCCTGGAGGCGGACGCGGAGACCCTGGAAGCCCTCCTTTCGGCGAAGGGCGGGATCCGCGCCGCCGTCGTGCGCCATGCCCACGTGCCCCTGTTCCAGTCCCGCGCCCCCGGTCCCGTGGTGCCCTCCGGCACCCTCCGCCTCGAGGAGCCCCCCGTGGACGTGCGCGTGGAACGCCGGGGAGACCTCACGGTGACCCTCTCCCCAAGGGTGTTCGCGCATGCTGTCGCGGACCCGTCCGCGGACTGGGTATACGACTTCACCTGGGCGCAGGAAAGCCCCGACACCCTCGCGGCCATCCTAACCGAAGACAGGACCCGCCTCGAAGGCAACCACGGCACCCCCAACAGCACCGGATAACCATCCCGGCAGCACCCCGGACACACCGCATTCCCTCCCGTGTCACAGAGCGCGAAGCGCCTTGGAGTGCGGCAGCTTGCTGACGCCGTTCAGACCGGACATCACGACGGCTTCCTGCGGATGAACGCCCTTGCGGCATGGAAGACAAGACTCAACGCAGAGACGCAGAGAACGCCGAGAGGGAGGGAGAATGGGAAACGTGTTTCCAACCCGGAAGCACATGCAGAATGCCCGTGATGTGGCCGGTGAAAACCTCAGAAGATCGTGGGCAGGATGCCTTTGCTGTTACTCTTCATCTCCGCGTTCTCTGCGTCTCTGAGTTAAAGGGGCCCTCATCTCCTAAGGACTGTGGCCCGAGTGGAGAGAGGAGGTTAGCTCCTGTCGCGTGTCCGTCCACGCGTGGGCAAGCCCACGCGAAGAAAGGCGGCAGCAAGCTACCGCACTCCAAGGCGCGCTTCGCGCGCGATCCCCGCCCTCTGCCCTCTCGTTCTTGCTTCTCCGCGCCGCTGTGCCTCCGTGTGAGTCCCCTCTTCCGCTCTTCCGGCCGGAACCCTTTTCCCTGATGCGCGATTAACGGTACCATTCCGTTACTTCTTCCCGAAACCACAGGTGCCTTTATCCGTGCTCCGCTCCGTGCGTCCCCAGTCCTCCATCAGCGACCGCGAACTCGAAGGCGACCACGGCACCCCCAACAGCACCGGATAACCACTCCGGCAACGCCCCGTACACACCGCATTCCCCCCCCGTGCCACAGAGCGCGAAGCGCCTTGGAGTGCGGCAGCTTGCTGCCGCCTTCCCCCCGCGCGGGCCTGCCCGCGCAGCGCGTCCTCCAGACCCCAGACCTCCGACGGACTCCCCCCTGGGATCGCCAGGCTCCAGCCTGGCACCGCGCGCCCATGCGCGCGCCCGCTCTTATTCCTCCAGACTCCCGGCTACAGACTCCGGACTCATCCCTCCTATTGACACCGCACACCCTTTCGGCTATTATTTCCCCATGCTCAGAAGTGCGACAGAAACCTAACGCCCCTAAGACCCAAACGATGGGCCGTGCCCCCCCCGCGGGCTGCCTATCGTCACGCCATTAGAGTCGTCAACCGTGGCGAAGGAGTGTTTATCGATGAATGTCCGATGTCGTATGAGGGTGCTATTTGTTGGTGTGATAGTTGTTCTTGGAGCGTTTTCCAGCGCCGCGCTGGATAGAGAGTCGCTCTATCAAACAAATTGCGATGACTTCTTGAGGACTATTCGCGAAGCACTACCTATAGAAGATGCTCTAGAAAAGGAGTTGCGGATCGGAAAGGTCCTTGATTACATGGATGGAATTACCGGAATCGACGGTTGTGCCGACGAACTGTGCAAAATAGCTTCAGAAACAGAACATCTTCGCTTGAAACTTGTGTTCTATATGTATTTATGTACATCGGGAAGAATACTTTACAGTCAATATGGGTGCGGTATCGTTCGCAGGGCAGTTGATGTCTTTCTTTATCCAGAGAAATGCGGCGATGCTGTTGACTCAGTAACAACAACTGTGGCAGTGATAGTGTTAAGAAAAGTGTTTCGCATGTGCAAGTATAGTGTGCGCCCTATCATTATGTATAGGCTTGTGCGCAACACTGATGTCAAGGACAGGCGAGAGAGCTACTTTCGGGAATTAGGTAACTATCTGCAAGAAATGAGTGACAGCGAGGTGTTTCATATTTGTTCTCTTCATGGCGAAGACGCCCAGTTTAGGAAAGCTACGGCCTGTGATCCCATAAGGGAGCGATTCGCAACTATAAAATCAGGAAAATATGTTTTTCAGAGCAGAGAGGACCTTCTGTGCGCCTTGCAGAGGGAAATCGAAGGGCTCGTCACAGAGTTTAATGAACATTATCAAGACAAAGAGGTTCAGCCGTTCGCAGGCACATGGGGAGGAAGAGCGCTTCCCCCTGGTTTGTAGCCGTGAATTTCGATATGAGGCCCCCCTGTCTGTACGCATGTCCGTGTCCAATGCTCGCATGATGTGGTCCTCAGGATTCGGCTGTCGTCGCCTGTTTCCAGCCCCAGTCAAATTATCCGGATGCCCATCTGCCGAATTGGAGACTTTCTTCTCCGAGTGGGTTCTCGGGCGGTGTTCTTCTGGTGGCGGGGTTCACGCCGGAGTGGGCGCTGGTGCTGGAGGATCCGGGAATTGCTGCCGTACCGGAATCGCGTCTACGTTTGTGTTCTTCAGGCAGCCCCGCGCGGGCGAGCCCGCGCGAAGAAAGGCGGCAGCAAGCTACCGCACTCCAAGGCGCGCTTCGCGCGCGATCTGCGGTTTCCTCCGTCATTGTGTTGCTGCGGCGCGCTTCGCGCGCGTTCCCCGCCCCCTGCCCTCTCGTTCTCCCCTCTCCGCGCCGCTGTGCCTCCGTGTGAGTCCCCTCTTTCGCTCTTCCGGCCGGAACCCTTTTCCCTGATGCGCGATTAACGGTACCATTCCGTCACTTCTTCGTGTAACCACAGGTGCCTTTTCCCGTGTTTCGTTCCGTGCCCCCCCAGTCCTCCATCAGCGACCGTGAACTCGAAGGCGGCATGCGCGCCCTCGTGCTGGACGGGGTGTTTATCCAGTCGCACACGGTGCTGACGACGGGGGCGTTCCTGATCGGGTTTGCGCTGGCGCTGGGGGCGAGCAACAGCGTGATCGGGGTGCTGGCGGCGCTGGGGCCGCTGGCACTGGCGTTTCAGATCCCGGCGGTGTACCTCGTGCAGCGGCTGCGGTGGCGGAAATGCATCGTCCTCGTCGCGGCCACGCTCAGCCGGAGCATGTGGCTGGTGATGGCGGCGATCCCCTTCGTGCTGGAGCGGCGGCTCCAGATCCCGGTGTTCCTCGGCGCGCTGATGGTCCACTACACCCTGGGGAACATCGGCGGGTGCGCGTTCAACTCGTGGATCCGGGACCTGATCCCCCAGCGCCGCCTGGGCGAGTTTTTCTCGCGTCGGATGACCCTGGCGACGGCGGCGGGCGCGCTGGTCAGCCTGGGGGCGGGGTTTGGCGTGGACGCGTGGAAGCTCCACCTGCCGGGGGCGCCGGGCGGCGCGGCGGGCGCGTATGTCGCCGTGTTCCTGCTGGCCATGGTGTTCGGCATGCTGAGCGTGCACCAGCTTTTCCGGGCGCCGGAGCCGGTGATGCCGACGGGGGCGGACGAGCCCTTCCTCCGGACCCTGCGCCAGCCCCTGCGCGACCGGAATTTCCGGCAGGTGCTGATCTTTCTGGGGGCGTGGAACTTCGCCCTCAACTTCGCGGCGCCCTTCTTCGCCGTCTACCTCCTCCAGCGGCTGGGGATGGACATGTCCTGGGTCATCGGCCTGACGGTCCTGAGCCAGGCGGTGAATGTGCTGTTCTTCCGGTTCTGGGGGCGGCTGGCGGACCGGTTCTCGCACAAGGCAGTGCTGGCGGTGTCGGCACCGCTCTTCATCTTCTCGTTCCTGCTGTGGCCCTTCACCACGATGCCGGAGCAGTACTTTCTCACCATCCCCCTGCTGCTGGTCATTCACATCCTGGCGGGGATCGGCACGGCGGGGGTGAACCTCTGCACCGGGAATCTCGCCCTGCGGCTCGCGCCCTACGGCAAGGCGGGGGCCTATCTGGCGGTGAACTCCCTGGTGTCCGGGCTGGCGGCGGCGGTCTCCCCGGTCATCGCGGGGTTCAGCGCCGACTGGTTTGACTCACAGCAGCTTGTGCTGACCCTGCACTACGCCTCCGCAGGGCCCGAGGGCGCGGATTTCGTCATGCCCGCCCTGGACCTGCGCGGGCTGGACTTCCTCTTCTTCATCGCGTTCTTCCTGGGGCTGTACGCCATGCACCGGCTGGTGACGGTGCGCGAGGAGGGCGAGGTGAAGGAGGCGGACGTGCGTCGCGCGCTGCTGGACGAGATGGGCCGCGCGGTGCGCCAGGTGTCCACGGTGGCGGGGGTGCGCCAGATGATCATGGCCCCCTTCACGCTGTTCCGCCCCGCGCCCGCCCCCGCGCCGGAGGATCAGCCTTCCGGCAACGGCGACGCGAACACGTCGTAGATGCCCGATGCGGTGATGCGGGCGTCCACGAAATCGCCGGCGGCGACCGCGCCCGGCGCGGCGGACAGCCAGATCGTTCCGTCCACCTCGGGGGCCTCAAAGGGTCCCCGGCACTGCCACAGGCCTGATTCCGGCTCCCGATGCTCGACCAACAGGCGTTCCACCGCGCCCACGCGCGCGGCGTTGAGCTCCGCCGTGACGGCGGCCTGCGCCTCCAGCAGCCGGAGCCGCCGGCGCTCGCGGGTGGACTCCGTTGGGAGGTCCGGGAACCGCTCCGCCGGGGTGCCCTCCTCGGGGGAATAGGCGAACACGCCCAGCCAGTGGAAGCGGTATTCCTTCAGCAGGGACACAGCCTCGCGGAAGATCTCGCGGGTTTCGCCGGGGAACCCCGCGATCAGGGTGGTGCGCAGCACCGCGCCGGGCAGGCGCTTGCGGATGCGGGACAGGAGCCGGGCTGTGCCGAGGGTCGCCGAGGGCCGCCGCATTTTCTTGAGCATTTCCGGTACCAGGTGCTGGAGGGGAATGTCCAGATACGGGACCACCTTCCCCTCCCCCGCCATGACGTCCAGCAGGCGGTCGGTGATGCCGCCGGGATAGGCATAGAGGCAGCGGACCCGAAAGTCTCCCGGGACCGCGCACAGGTCGCGGAGCAGCTCCGGCAGCCGGTAGTCGGGGTACAGGTCGTTCCCGTAGGCCGTGATGTCCTGGGCGATGAGGTTCAGCTCGCGCACCCCCTGGCGCACCAGGCTCCGCGCCTCGCGCAGGAGGAACTCGCGGGGCAGCGACGCGAAAGGCCCCTTGATGGCGGGAATCGCGCAGAAAGCGCAGCGGTGGTTGCACCCGTCGGCGATCTTGAGCCAGGCCGACGGCCCCGACTCCAGCCGCAGGCGGGGCTGGGCGGGCACCTCGTCCATGGAGGGGCGCGCCCTGACCAGCGCGGCACATCCCCCCCCGGCGGGCGGCCGGGTGACCGAGGCCACGAGGTCCGCCACCTGGCCGACGCCGACCCATCCGTCCACCTCGGGGAGCTCCTTCTGGAGTTCGCCGGGGTGGCGCTGGACCAGACAGCCCGCGGCGTAAAGCCGCGCGGGGCGTCCCGTGGCCTTCTTGCGCTCGGCCCACGCCACCAGGGACTCCACGCTCTGGATCTTCGCGTCGGCGATGAACCCGCAGGTCAGGACGACCACGGCGTCAAAATCCTGCCGGCATTCGTCGGGATCCATCGGTGCGACGCGGACCTCGCAGCCCCTGCGGGCAAGGGCGCCGGCGACATGCTCCATGTCCACGGTGTTCTTGTCGCAGCCCAGCGTGACCAAACCTATCCGGGGCTTTTTCGCGGGCATTTGCGGTTTCCCGGCTCCTTTGGTAGCATGACGCGGCGTTTTTGCCGCAAGTTTCCCGATCTCACACCTTCACGGGACCGGAGCAGTGTACATGGAAGCAGGACACGGATTCAGCGTTCTTGACTGGGCAATCATCCTCGTCTACATGGCGGGGATGCTGGTCATCGGCGCGGTGGTGTCCCGCCGCCAGAACGACACGGAGGAGTTCTTCCTCGGCGGGCGCACCATGCCCGCGTGGGCGGTCGCGCTCTCCGTCATCGCGTCCTCCCTGAGCGCGGCCACGTTCATCGGCGTGCCGCAGATGTCCTTCTCCGGCGATTTGCGCTACCTCTCGACCTACATCGGGGCGTGCCTTGGCGGGTTCGTGGTGGCGGTGTTCTTCGTGCCCCCGCTGTACCGCGCCGGGACCATCACCATTTACGGGTATCTGGAGCGGCGCTACGGCGTTGCGGCCAAGATCGCGGCCTCCGCCCTCTTCCTCTTCGGGCGGCTGCTGTCCTCCGGCGCGCGGCTGTTCATGGCGGGGATCGGCTTCGCCCTCATGTGGTACGGGGGCACCTCCCCCGGCGAGCTGGTCCCCGTGATCATCGTCCTGGGCGTCGTGGGCACCATCTACACGGTGTGCGGCGGCATCCGCGCCGTGATCTGGACCGACACCGTCCAGATCACCGTGACGGTCATCGCGGCGACGGCGGCGGTGTTCTTCCTGCTGCGGTCCATCCCCCTGCCGGTTCCGGAGATTGTGGCCGCGCTACGGACCGCCGAGGGGGGCGACAAGCTCCTCCTCGTGGACACCAGTCTGAGCCTCAGCTCCCCTTACACCATCTGGGCGGGGGTGTTTGCCATGACCGTGGTGACCGTCTCCACGCACGGGGTGGACCACGACATGCTCCAACGGGTCATGTCGGCGCGGTCGCCCCTGCGGGGCGGAATGGCGCTGGCGGGCTCCATGCTCCTCACGGTGCCGGTGGTGGCGCTGTTCCTGGGCATCGGCCTGCTGCTGCACATTTATTACGCCCGCCCGGACCTCATGGGCGCGGCGGCCCCGGCGGACGTGCTGGCGGACACCAAGGACGTCTTTCCGCAGTATGTGCTCTGGCACATCCCTTCCGGGCTGCGGGGGCTCATCATGGCGGGGCTGTTCGCCTCCGCCATGAGCACCTTCGACTCGGCGATCAACGCCATGGCGAGCTGCCTGATCGCGGACATCTACCTGCCCTGGCTCGCCTGGCGCGGCCGCCGCGACGGGTCCACGGACGGCGCCAAGGAGACCCATCTGGCGGCGTCCCGCACCGCCGTGGCCCTCATGGGCGCGGGACTCACGGTCTTCGCCGTCTTTGCCGTGTACATGCAGCAGAGCGGCAACACGCGGCTGATAGACTTCGCCCTGGGGGTCATGGCCTTCGCGCTGGCGCCGCTGCTGGGCGTGTTCTGCGCGGCCCTGTTCACCCGGCGCGGCAACGCGGCCAGCATGCTGCTTGCCACCGCCATCGGTGTGGTGCTGGTGCTGCTGCTCCAGCCGTGGATGTTCCCCGCCGTCCGGTGGGAATGGTCCGTCGGCTGGCCCTGGCACTGGGTGATTGTCAGCCCGGTCTGTTTCCTGATCTGCATCGCCGGAAGGCCCGCGCCGGTGCGCGGGACCGACGGCCCGGAGGACGCCGCATGTTGAGACTGGTCAGCGGGCTGGGGCTGGTGTGCTTTTTCGTCATGGCCTGGGCGCTTTCGGAGAACCGCAGAAAAGTGCCGTGGCGGGTGGTGTTATGGAGCGTGGGACTCCAGGCGGCGCTGGGCCTGCTCGTGCTGCGCACCGGATGGGGGCGCGGCTTCTTCGCGGGGGTCAAGGCGGGTTTCGACCTGCTGACCGAAGGGTCCACCGCGGGGGCGCAGTTCCTCTTCGGGTCCCTGTCCCAGGTGTTCATCCTCGACCACGCGATGGCCCCGGGGCCGGGCGGCGAGATGGCGCAGCAGGCCCCCTTCGTGGTGAGCGCCGTGTTTGCGTTCAACGTCCTTCCGGTGATCATTTTCGTGGCGGCGGTCTCCGCCATGCTCCAGCATTTCGGCGTGATCCAGGCCGTGGTGCGGGGCATGGCCTGGCTCATGCGGCGGACCATGAAAACCTCCGGCGCGGAGACCTTCGGCGCGGCCCTGCTGGTGTTCACGGGCATCGAGTCCGCCACGGCCCTCGGCGGCTATCTGGCGAAAATGACCCGCTCCGAGCTGTTCACCATCCAGACGGCCTACATGGCCACCATCGCCGCGAGCGTCATGGTGGCCTATGCGTCCTTCGGCGCGGAGCCGGGCCACCTGCTGGCGGCGTCGCTCATGAGCGCCCCGGCGGCCATCGCCCTGGCGAAGCTCATGGTGCCGGAAACGGGAACGCCGGAGACCGGCTCCGCCGCCCACCGCTTCGAGATGCCCGTCGAGAGCGTGAACGTCTTCGACGCGGCGGCGCGCGGGGCCGCCACGGGCCTGAACATGGCCCTGAACGTCGGCGCGCTGCTGATCGTCTTTGTCGGCCTGATCTTCCTGCTGGACAAGGGGGCCACGGCCCTGACCGGGGAAAAGCTGACCGTGATCCTCGGGGTGGCGTTCCGGCCCTTCGCATGGCTCATGGGCGTGCCCGGGCCGGACATCCGCACAGCCTCCGAACTGCTGGCCACCAAGACCGTGTTCAACGAGTTTCTGGCCTAC
This sequence comes from Candidatus Hydrogenedentota bacterium, assembly GCA_012730045.1. Lineage (NCBI taxonomy): Bacteria > Pseudomonadati > Candidatus Hydrogenedentota > Candidatus Hydrogenedentota bacterium. The sequence continues at coordinate 134,703 of JAAYBR010000143.1, forward strand.
CAGCAGCTCCAGACGCTGATTGCCGACGGCGCGCTGTCCAGGCGCAGCGTCGTCATCCTCACCTACGCCCTCTGCGGCTTTGCCAATCTGGGCAGCATGGGGATCCTCATCGGCGGCCTGTCCGCCCTCGCCCCCGAGCGCCGCGCCGAAATCGCACGCCTCAGCCTGTGGGCCGTCGTTTCCGGCACCCTCGCCTCCTTCTGCACCGCCTGCATCGCCGGGATGCTCGCGGCGGAGTAGTCCGCGCGGGCGGCGGGACGCTTGCGTAACAAGAATGGCCGATCGGGGCGGTTTGCGTACCGCCGCCGTCCCGGCGGCCTTGTCTTAGGTGCTTGCCAGGCCCCCCTTCCCCTGCCCCAAAACGGGCAGGCGGCCTGAAATCGGGCGGGTTTCCGGGGGCCTTCGGGGAATGGGCGGTCTTTCTTCATTTCTCGTAAATCCTTGCGGGACAATGTTTATGAAGAGCATAATATCCCCATGTTGCGGGGAGGCCCTGTTGGCACGGCCCTTGCCTTTCCCCTGCGGGCCGGTTTGGTGTTTCGCGCAGAGCGCGGCCGGTCCGATCCAACCCCCAAGCGGAAGCGGAGAGAAGAGCATGATCAGAGCAAAGAAGCTGACGATGCATTACGGTCCCGTGGTGGCGCTGGACAATGTGTCGTTCGAGGTGAACCGGGGAGAAATCGTCGGTTTGCTGGGCCCGAACGGCGCGGGGAAGTCCACGTGCATGAAGATCCTGACGACCTACCTGTACCCGACGCGGGGCACGGCGGAGGTCGGCGGGGTGGACGTGCTGAAGGACCCCCTGAAGGTGCGCAAGCTCATCGGCTACCTGCCGGAGATCCTGCCGCTGTACATGGACATGGAGGTGCGGTCGTACCTCCAGTTCGTGGGGCGGGCGCGGGGCCTTTCAGGCGGCACCCTGAACAGCCGGATCAACGCCGTGTTGGAGACGTGCGGGCTGCGCCCCATGTTCCGCAAGGTGGTCCGGGAGCTGTCCAAGGGGTACAAGCAGCGCACGGCGCTGGCGCAGGCGCTGATCCACGACCCCGACGTGATCATCCTGGACGAGCCGACGTCGGGCCTGGACCCGCACCAGATCCTGGAAATCCGCCACCTCATCGAGCGGCTGGCGAAGGAGAAGACGGTGATCCTCTCCACGCACATCCTCCAGGAGGTGGAGACGACGGCGGACCGCATTGTGATCATCAACCGCGGCCGGATCGTCGGCGACGGCACGCTGGAGGAGCTCCGGAGCAAGGCCAAGGACGGCGAGCGGATCCTGGTGGCCGTCGAGGGCGCTTCCGACGAGGCCGAGCGCCTGCTTTCGGGCGTGGAGGGCGTCCGCCGGGTCGAGGCCGCCGGAAAGGTGGACGGGTGCCCGGCCTTCACCCTGCACACGGCTTCGGGCCGTAACCCCTGGCGCGAGGTGAACGAGCTGGCGCGGGGGCGCAACTGGAAGCTGCGGGAGCTGGGCGACCGGCCCCTGACGCTTGAGGAAACCTTTCTGAGGCTGACCGAACGGGCGACGCAGGGCGCGGCTCGCGACTAGGAGAGAGAACCAATGCGCAACATCATCGCCATACTTCGCAGGGACCTGGGCGCCTACTTCACGTCGCCCATTGGCTACATCTTCATGATGGTGTTCATCACCATCAGCGTGGGGCTGTACATCACCTCCTTCTTCGTGTTCCCCGTGGCCGACATGCGGCCCTACTTCGAGAACCTCCCGCTCCTGCTGTGCGTGTTCATCCCCGCGGTGACCATGCGCATCTGGGCGGAGGAGCGCAAGGAGAACACCTGGGAGATGCTCCTGACCTTCCCCATGCAGGCGTGGGAGCTGGTCATGGGCAAGTTCTTCGCCGCCCTGGTCTTCTACGTCATCACCCTGGCCGCCACCTTCACCGTGCCGGCCATGCTTTTCTCCCTGGGGACCCCGGACCCCGGGATGATCCTCGGCGGGTACCTCGGCACCCTGCTCATGGGCGCCTTCTTCCTGTCCCTGGGCATCCTCTTCTCGGGGTTTTTCAAGGACCAGATCGTCGCCTTCGTGGTGACGCTCCTGACCTGCCTGGGCTTCTTCCTGCTGGGCACGTCGTTCATCTCCGCCTACATTGACGGCCGCGTGGCGGGGCTCGGCTCCCTCCTCTCCGACCTGATGGGCGTGTTCACGCACTACACCCCCTTCGTGCGCGGCGTGGTGGACGTGGCCGACCTGGCCTTCTTCCTTGCGTGGATCGTTATCTTTCTGGCGCTGAACGTGCTCTTCATTGACGGGCGCAACCGCCCGCGCGCGCGGACCATCTTCGCCGCGGCCGTGGTGATGAGCGCGGCCATCGGCCTGCTCTTCAACTACCTGCTGGCGGGCAGCAGCATCGCCCGCGCCGACCTGACGGAGGGAAAGATCTACACGGTGTCCGACGCGACGCGCGACATCCTGTCCAAACTGGACAGCGAGGTGCAGGTGAAGGTGTACATCACGCCGAAGGACAAGATGCCGACGCAGATGCGCGCGCTGGAGACGGACATCACGGACAAGCTGGACGAGCTGCGCATCGCCGCGGGCGGCAATCTGTCCTACGACGTGGTCTACCTGGAGGCCGCCAACATCCAGTACACCGAGCCGGAGGCCGAGAAGGAGGACGGGGAGAAGGACGAGAACGAGGCCATTGAGAAGCGCATGCTGGACAAGGGTGTGGAGCCTTTCAGCGTTCAGGCCATCAGCGAGGACGAGATGACCAACAAGCTCGTCTACTCCAGCATGGGCATCGCCTACAAGGACAAGGCCGAGGAGATCCTGCCGCAGGTCATCCCCGACGAGATGAACAGCGGCGGCTTCGGCGCCGTGCCGCTCTCCCAGCTGGAGTACCGCGTGGCCAACACGGTCTACAAGATGAGCCGGACCAAGGCCCCCGTGGTCGCCCTGGTGGCGCCGAAGGAGGCGGTCAGCATCGACCCGCAGATCCGGGCGATGATGATGCAGATGGGCCAGCCCGTGCCCGACCAGGAGGACCCCTACGAGGTCCTGCAGCAGGTGCTGGAGATGGAGAAGTACGAGGTTCAGCGCGTGGACCTGACCAAGGACAGCCCGCTTCCGGAAGAGTACGACACCCTGGTGGTCGTGAACCCGCGCAGCCTGAACGAGCGGCAGCTCTGGGAGATCAACCGGGCGCTGCACAGCGGCAGGCCGGTGGTCATGGCGGTGCAGACCTACGAGTGGAACTACCAGGCCACCCGCCAGGGCACGCAGATCCAGCGCCGCGAGGAAAACCCGGGGGTTAACCCGCTGCTGGAGAAGTACGGCCTGGGCGTGAGCGACGCCGTGCTCATGGACACCAGCCACACGACCCTGACCATGCAGGGCGGCCAGGGCATCCAGGCGCTGATGGGCCAGCCGTTCAAGCTGCCCACGCACATCGTGGTCGGGAACGCCACCATGGACCCGGAGTCCCCGGTCACCAACCGCCTCAGCCAGCTCCTGTACCTCTGGGGCACCGCGCTGGATCTCAAGGAGGACAAGCTCAAGGAGCTTAACCTGGAAGCGAAGACCCTCATGCGCAGTTCCGGCGGCGCGTGGACCGTTCCGGGGAAAGACCAGATGACCGGGCAGTCTTTCGAGGCGCCGGCCTCCGGACAGTCCTACCCGCTCATGGCCGTGGTGACGGGCCAGTTCCCGGACGCCTACGCCGGGACGCCGCGTCCCGCGTGGCCCAAACCCGAGCAGCAGCCCGGCATGCCCCCCGCCCCGGACGAGCCGGACAACGAGCCCGCCGCGTCGCCCGTGGAGGCGAAGCCCTCGAAACTGGTGCTGCTGGGCTGCTCCGAGCTGTTCCGCAAGAACTTCCTCCAGCGCGCCAATCTGGACCTGTTCCTGAACAGTGTGGATTCGGTGTCGCTGGACGAGAACCTCATCAAGGTGCGCGGCCGCAAGCCGGTGGACCGGATCATCAGCGAGAAGCTGTCCGACACCACCAAGATGGTCTGGCGCTTCGCGAACTACGGCCTGGCCAACCTGGTCATCGCGGCTGCCGGCCTCGCCGTGTTCGCCTACCGCCGGAGCGCGCGCAACGCCTACACGGTCGCGCAGGCGCGGCAACAGGCCAATTAAGAACCTCTAAACAGCGGAGACAAGACAATGAGCCCGAAGAAACTCATTCCGTTCCTGGTCGTCCTGCTCGTGCTCGCGGGGCTGGTCGCGTGGCGGAAAGCGTCCGAGAAGAAGCCTGGAACCATCGTGGAGCAGGTGAAGCTGGAGACCCTGGCGGGTGACTCCCTGAAGGCGGAGGACATCGCCCGCGTGGAGCTGTACGCCGGGTCCAAGCCCGAGGAGAAGGTTGTCCTCGCCAAGGAGGGCGACGCCTGGAAGATCGCCTCCCTGCACAACGCCCCGGCGGACAAGGAGGCCGTGGACAAGTTTGTGAAGAGCCTGGTCGGCCTCAAGGGCGAGTTCCGCGCCACCGCCGAGGGCGACGATAAACTGGCCGCCTTCGAGCTGAAGGACGACCAGGCGTTCCACGCCAAGGGATACAAGGACGGGTCGGACGCCCCCGCCTTGGACGTGCTGGTCGGAAAGACCGCCGACTTCCGGACGGTGTTCATCCGCAAGGCGGGGGACTCCCGCGTGCATGTGGAGGGCACCAACCTCAAGCGCGACGCCGGGGTGACCGATTCCGGCGACACCGCGGCGCCCAAGCCCACCAAGTGGCTCAAGACCGAACTGCTCGCCCTGGACAAGACGAAGATCACCCGCGTGGCCCTGACCCTGCCGGACAAGGAACTGGTCTTCGAGCGGCATGAGAAGCCCGCGGCAGAGGCGCCGCCCGCCGAGGCGGAAAAAGCCGAGGGCGGCGAGGCCGCCCCGGAGGCGCCGAAGGCGCCCGAGTACGAGTGGAAACTTGCGTCCGGCGGCTTCGACCAGAAATTCTCCAACATGGAGCTGGAGACCCTGCTGGGCCGTTTCACGAACCTGACGGTCACCGACGTGGCCGACCCCGCCAAGAAGGCCGAGATCGGCTTCGAGCCGCCGCAGTACAAGGCGGTGATCTCCGTCGAGGGGCAGGACGACGTGGTGCTGCTGGGCGGCCGGACCGCCCCGGGCCAGAACGCCTATGTCCAGGTGGGGACCGCCGGCGACGCGCTCATCTACGAGATGAACAAGATCAACTTCGAGCAGGTGTTCATCAAGGGCGCGCCCATGTTCACCCTGCCCGCGCTCACGGTGGCGAAGGAAAAGGCCGCCCGCGTGGAGGTGACCCAGCCGAACGGCAGGGTCGCCGTGGCGCAGGCCGACGGCGCATGGTCCCTCACGGAGCCCGTCTATGAGCTGGAAAAACAGCAGCTCACGGCGGACAACCTGGTCAACACGGCGGTCGCCCTGAAGGCCGTGGACTACGCGGACGGTGTCCAGGACGACGCCTCCTTTGACAAGACCGTCCTCATCGAGAGCCCCGACGGCAACCACACCATCCGTCTGGGCGGGCCGTCCAAGTGCATCGAGGGTGTCTACGCCCGCTTTGACGACAACCCCGCCACGCTGGTCGTGTCCAAGACCGACGCGGCCAAGCTCCTCGCGCCGGCCCGTGACTATTACGTCATGGCCGTGCTGGGCGGACGGCTGGACGATGTGAACCGCATCGAGTTCGCCGGCGACGGCGGCCCCTTCGCCGTGTCCAAGTCCGGGGAAACCTGGAGTCTGGAAAAGGGCGGTGCGACCACCCCCGTGCCGAACGACATGGTGGAGGACTTCCTGTCCACCGCCCGCGGCTTCCAGCTGGCGGGCCCGGTGCCGGGACAGCCGGCTGTTCTCGAAGGCGCGGCGTTCTCCGTGGTGTGCCGCAATGCGGACGGCACGGCGGCGTCGCTGGAGTTCGGCCCCGAGACGGAGGGCCGCCAGAAGGTGGTCTTGGGCGGCGCGTCCACCCTCTTCGACGCGGAGGCCCCGGTGGTGGCGCAGTTGCGGGAGGCGCTGAACACGCTGGCAAACCCGCCCGCCCCCGAGCCTGAGCCCTTGCCGGAGACCCAGCCGATGCCCGCCGCCGCAGCTCCGGCAGCGCCCGCGCCTTTGCCCGAGATTTCCCACGAAATCGTGGAAATGCCCACCGAAGCCGCGCCTGCGGCGGCTGCGGAAGCGCCTGTTGCGGCTGCGGAGGCGCCTGTTGCGGCTGCGGAGGCGCCTGTTGCGGCCCCGGTGCCCGAAACCGCGCCTGCGGCGGCTGCGGAGGCGCCTGTTGCGGCCCCGGCACCCGAAGCCGCGCCTGCGGCGCCCGTTGAAGCGGCGCCCGTGGTGGTGGTTTCCGAGCCCGCCGCGGCCGCGCAGTAGAAAAGGAGCATCTGGAGATTTGGGGCTGCCGGCGGAAGCGCCGGCGGCCCCTTTCCCGTTTCTAAGAGGTGAACCCATCAGGAGACAACCCGATGCAGCACAGAATCCGCCTTTCCGTGTGCGCTGTTGCGGTGCTCTGCGCAGGCCTGGCCGCCGGGGCGCAGGAGGCGCTTGACCAGTCCCGGCGCACCGCCCTTGTCACCGCAATCGAAAAGGCCGGCCCCGCCGTGGTCACCATCAACACGGTGCAGATCCGCCGGGAACGGCTCTCGGACCCCTTCTACGACCTGTTTCTTTTCGGGCCCGCCCCCGTGCGGGAGGAGGCGGTGGAGGGCATCGGCAGCGGGTTCATCCTGGACGCCGGGGGGCACATCCTCACGAACTACCATGTGCTTCAGGACGCGGACGCCATTTCGTCCGTCACCCTGCCCAACGGGAGGCGCCTCGAGGTGGACCTGGTCGGCTCCGATGAGCGCTCCGACCTGGCTGTGCTGAAAGTGCGCGAGACGGGGGACGCCCCCCTGCCCTTCGCCCCCCTGGGCGATTCGGAGTCCCTGATGACCGGGGAATGGGTCATTGCCATCGGGAACCCCTTCGGGAACATGATGCGCGACCCGCAGCCGAGCGTCAGCGTGGGCGTGGTTTCCGCCACGCACCGGCGGGTGAGCCGGGAAATCGGGCAGGGGGAGCGGTTCTACCAGGACCTCATCCAGACCGACGCGGCCATCAACCCCGGGAACAGCGGCGGCCCCCTGATCAACGCCCTGGGCGAGGTGGTCGGGGTGAACACCATGATTTTCAGCAACACAGGGGGCTATCAGGGGCTGGGCTTTGCCATTCCCGCCAGCCGGGTCCGCCGGATCGTGGATGAACTCCTCACGCACGGGCGGCGGCGCAGTCCGTGGTTTGGTTTCCGGGGCCAGGCGGTGGAGGAGGTCAGCCCCCATGTGCTCCGCCGTCTGGACGTCTCCGCAGAGTCCGGCGTCCTGGTGACCGAGGTTTTCCCGGCGTCCGCCGCGGACGAGGCGGGGCTGCAGCCGGGGGATGTCGTGGTGCGGATAAATGGCGAGGCGGTGGCGCACCCGACGGATGTGGACTTCATCAACTGGGGGCTGTTTGTCGGGGACCAGGCGACCTTCGGCCTGAACCGGGCCGGGAAAGCCCTGCGCGTGCCCCTCACCGTCCGGGAATACCGGTGAGGCCTGAAACCGGCTTCGGGCAAGAAAACCAAACAAACGATTGTATTGCGGGGGTCAAAATGGTAAGATGTAAAACGGTATTGGGATTGGCATGGGCGCGGAAAGGTTCCCTTTCCGCGAAGTGCGCCCGGTCCCGCCGGAAGCGTCTTTCCGGGGACGGGCGCGCATGGAGTGAAAGGTATGGAATCCGCCAGCAGACAGCGAAGAATGACCCGGCAGCGCCGGGTGATTCTGGATGAGTTGCGCAGACTGAGCTGCCACCCCTCGGCTGAAGAACTGCATGGCATTGTCCGCCGCGCCATGCCGGGCATCAGCCTGGGCACGGTGTACCGGAACCTTGACGTCCTCTGGAAGGCCGGGAAGATTCTCAAACTGGAGGCGCTCGGCGCGCAGACGCGGTATGACGGCGACATCCGGCCGCATTACCATGCGCGGTGCCTTCAGTGCGGCCGGATCGTGGACCTTAGGCCCCATCAGGTGGCCGGAGTGGGCGACCCGCGCGTTTTGGACGGGATGTTCATGGCCACGGGATGGCGGCTGGATTTCGAGGGGCTCTGCCCCGCCTGCGCCGGGAATGAATCCGAAGCGGAGGCGTGTTGAGAAGAAAACTAAGGAGAACGTCCCATGATGAAACCGGAAATGCAGAAAGCCTTCAACGCCCAAATCAACGAGGAGCTGTTTTCCTCCTATCTGTATGCGGCCATGGTCAATTACTTTGAGCAGCAGAATCTCAAGGGAATGGCCGCCTGGATGCGCGTGCAGGTGCAGGAGGAACTCATTCACGCCACCAAGCTTTTCGGGTATGTGCTGGAGAGAGACGGCGCGGTGGAGCTCAAGGCCATCGCCGCCCCCAAGGCGGCTTGGAAATCGCCGCAGGAGGCCTGGAAGGCCGCCCTTGCCCACGAACAGCACATCACCGCCTGCATCTTGGACCTGCACGCAAAGGCGGTGGAGCTTAAAGACCCCGCCAGCACCATATTCCTCGAGTGGTTCGTCACGGAGCAGGTGGAGGAGGAGTCCAACGCCCGCGACATCGTGGCGCAGATGGAGATGGTGAAGGGCGCGCCGGGCGGCCTGTTCATGCTCGACCGCGAGCTGGGCGGCCGGCCCGCCCCCGCAGGAGGCGGGGCCGCTTCCGCGACCTGACCCCCACGTTTTTTCCAGGCCCATACCCCGGCGGAATAATCGCAATTCCGCCGGGGTTTTTCAATGCAGTTGGGAGCGGTTCCTGTTAGCTTTCCGGCGAGAGCGCCGTCCCGAAAAACACCGCCCGTGCCAGGCGGAACACCACACCCCAGGAGGTTACCCATGAGCGTTCAAGTTACCCAGCCGGCCCCGGACTTCAAGGCCACCGCCGTGATGCCGGACAACTCCTTTAACGAGAAGTTCCAGCTTTCCGACTACCGGGGAAAGCACGTGATTCTGTTCTTCTACCCCCTGGATTTCACCTTCGTGTGCCCCTCCGAGATTATCGCCTTTGACAGGCGGGTGAAGGAGTTTGAGGAGCGCGGGGTGCAGGTGGTGGGCGTTTCGGTGGATTCCCATTTCACGCACTGGGCGTGGAAGAACACCCCGGTCGAGAAGGGCGGCATCGGCAACATCCAGTACCCGCTGGTGTCCGACCTGACCAAGCAGATCGCCCGGGACTACGGGGTGCTGGTGAACGAGGCCGTCGCCCTGCGGGGCCTGTTCCTGATTGACAAGGAAGGCCTTGTGCGCCATGCCCTGGTCAACGACCTGCCGCTTGGCCGGAGCGTGGACGAGGCACTTCGGATTGTGGACGCCCTCCAGTTTCACGAGGAGAACGGGGAGGTCTGCCCGGCGAACTGGCGCAAGGGCGCGGAGGGCATGAAGGCCTCCGCCGAGGGCGTGGCCGAGTACCTTTCCAAGAATGTTTGACCGGGGCGCCCCGGCGCCCCGCGAAGCGGGCCGGACCCATTGAAAGGGCCCGGCCCTTTTTTGTTTTTTTTGGAGAAAGGGGGGGAAAAGCGCTTCAGGCGCGCATTTTCTCCGGCCTGCCGGTTGACCGCGAACGGCAAAATGCGATATGCTTTGTTTGTGCGTGCGTGGTTTCACGGCGGACTGGGCGGCCTCGCGCAAGGCCGTTGGAGTGTGCCAGGGGGTTTTTGTGCGGTGTCGCGCGGCGGGGTTACCCACAGGTTCCAGTGAGCACTTCGAAACTGACAGGACTTGAAATCATTGGCGACGTCATCCGGGAGCACTATGATCTCGGGGAGGTCGCCGTGCCGCGCCAGCTTGAGACGACGCACCAGCGGCGGCACCGCAAGATGGTTGTGGAGACGTCCCAGGGCTTTTTCATGGCCAAAACCTACCGGAACGACCCCGCATCGGTGGACTCCCTGTATTTCCAGCACCGTCTCTCGGAGTTTCTCGCGGAGAACGGCCTCCCCGTGGCGAAGATTCGGGCCACCCGGGACGGGAGGACCTTTGTGGTCCAGGACACGTGGTGCCTGGAGCTGCAGCAGTTTGTTCTCGGGCACAGCATGATGGTGAACGAGGCGACGCTGCAGGTTTCCGGATCGGCCCTGGGCCGGCTCCATCAGGTGTGCCAGGGGATGCCGGTGCCCCCGCGCGACGCGCGCAAGTGGCGGTTCAGCGAGGTGCCTCAGGAGACCTTCCAGAAGTTCTACGAAATGGCGCTCAAGGAGCGGGCCGACCAGAAGATCCAGGGGCACTGCAACAACATTGTCCTCTTTCTCCAGCAGGCGAAGGAGGTGCTGAACATTGACAAGCGCTACGCCTTCGAGACGGGGCTTATTCACGGGGACTGGCACGGGGGCAACCTGCTGTTCGACGGCGACACGCTCAAGGCGATCATAGACCTGGAGTTCGCCGGCGACGGGTGCTATCTGGAGGACATCTCCTACGCCGTGTCCAACCTCTGCATCCGCACCACCACCAGTCCGGAGAAGATGTCCTTCCGCACGGACAAGCTGCTGGGGGCCTATGAGCGGCACCGCGCCCTCTCCTACGCCGAGCGGGTGGCCCTGTATTACGCCGTGGGCGTGAAGCATGTGACCACGGTGTGCTACCAGACGCCCCAGCAGGGCGGCCGGGTGGCCGGGTACTCCCCCGCCCAGTGGATGGGCATCCTGGACTCCCAGACCCACTGGTTGGGCGAGCAGTCGCGCCGTGCGCGCTGGGGCGAATAACCCCCCCCCTCTTCGCCCCCTTCCCCTTCCGGCCTCAGCGAATGCGCGAATTCTCCGCCGTCTGCCACATGTCGCAGTTTGGCCCGAGGACGCGCTTGAGGGGATAGGTCAGCTCGTTGAGCTGGGCGATTGCCGCGGGGCCGATGTCCGCCACGGCGCGCAGGTTGCCGAGCAACTGCGAGGGGTTGCGCGCCCCCAGGACAATGGAGGCGACCCCCGGCTGCGCCACCAGCCAGGAGAGGGCCATTCCCTCCACGGTGAGCCCGACGGCTGCGGCGAAGTCGCGCAGGTCGGCCACCGTGTCCATCAGCAGGTTTTCGTGGCCGTCCTCGCCGTGCCGCGTGCCGTCGCGGTGGCGGGAGAAGTGGCGGGTGCGGCGGCGCAGCATCGGGATGTCCTCAATGGAGGCGTAGCGCCCCGTGAGGAGCCCCTGCATCAGGGGCATGTAGGCCAGCACGGAGACACCGAGGTCCCGGCAGGCCGGGATGACCTCGTACTCCACGGCGCGGAACAGGAGATTGTAGCCGACCTGGTCGGAAACGGCGCCTCCCCGCGCACACCAGCTTCCCAGGTCCCGGGGGCCGAAGTTGGACACCCCGATCTCACGGATTTTTCCCTCGTCGCGCAGGGCATCCAGGGCGGCCCGGGTGTCCTCAAAGGGGACGGTCCTGCTTGGCCAGTGGACCTGGTAGAGGTCAATGCAGTCGGTGCCGAGGCGGCGCAGGCTGGCCTCGCAGGAGCTGCGCACCCTGTTGGGGGCGCAGTTTTCCGGGGAGACCTTGTCCGCGATGTACACATCCTTTCGGCGGGGTCCCAGCGCCTTTCCCAGGGCCTCTTCGGACGCCCCCGCGCCGTACATTTCCGCGGTGTCGAAAAGGGTGATCCCCCCATCCAGCGCCACCTGCACCGCCGTCTCCGCGTTCGCGGCGTCGTCATCCCCCCAAAACTCGGCATCGCCGATCTGCCAGGCGCCGAAAGAGACGACCGACACCATCCAGTCCGTCCGGCCAAGGCGGCGGTATTCCATGGGTTCGGTTCCTTCCAGGGGTTGGCTGTCCCTGGAGATTCTAAGAAAACGCGCGGCCGATTCACAAGAACGCGGCGCGGCATCCCCGGGGATGCCGCGCCGCGGGCGGCCGGGGCCGCCGTCAGTCCTTCGGCACCCGGATGACGGTGATGTCCGGGTCGTTGCTGCCGCGCACGAAGCGGACCAGCACCGACTTGCCCGGGACGGCATGCTTCTCCAGGGTGGAGAGGAAATCGGCCGGGGAGGCCACGGACTGCTGGCCGATCTCGGTGATGACGTCGCCCTGCATGAGCCGGGCCTCCTCCGCCGGGCTTCCCGGCTCGACATCGGTCACGACCACGCCGCGGAGCGCGGCGTCCAAGCCCATGCGCTCGAGCAGCTGCGGGGTCAGCTCCTGCACACGGATGCCGAGAACCGCCTTGTCCTGCGCGGCGCGCCCTTCCGCGAGGTTCCGCTCCATCAGGGTGATTTCAATGTCCGCGGGGGCCTTGTCCCGCCAGACTTCCAGGATGATCTTGGTGCCCGGCGTGAAGGAGGAAATCCGGCGGACCAGCTCGCTGGCGGTCTTCACGGGCTCCCCGTTGACCTTGCGCACCACGTCGTAGGTCTTGATGCCCGCCTTGTCCGCCGGCGTGTCCGGCTGGACCTGGCGCACGACCGCGCCGTCGCTGTCCGGCAGGCCGAGGGAGTCCACGTCGGCGTAGTCCTTCGCGTCGTCAATGGAGACGCCGAGGTAGCCGCGGGAGACCTTGCCCTTGGAGATGAGCATCGGGACGGCTTCCTTGGCCGTGTTGATCGGGATGGCGAAGCCGATGGAGTTGGCGCCGAGGATGATCGCCGTGTTGATGCCGACCACCTCGCCCCGGATGTTGCACAGGGGGCCGCCGCTGTTGCCCAGATTGATGGCGGCGTCCGTCTGGATCAGGTTCTGGAACGTGAGCCCCTGCGCGGCCAGCTCGGCCAGGCCCTCGCGCCCCAGGGCGCTGATGTGGCCCACGGACATGGACCCCTCAAGTCCCCGCGGACTCCCGAAGGCGATGGAAAACTCGCCCACCTTCAGCGCGTCCGAGTCGCCCAGGGGAATGGCGCGCAGCGGCTCGTCCGCCTCGATTTTGATCACTGCCAGGTCCGTTTCCGGGTCGGTGCCGGAGACGACCGCCTCGTACTCCTTGCCGTTGGAGAACCGGACGGTGATCTCCTCCGCCTCCTCCACGACGTGGTTGTTGGTGATGATGTAGCCCTCGGCGTCGTAGACGAACCCGGATCCGGTGCCCCGGGGCCGGGCGGGCATTCTGCGGCGGTCCTCCGGGGACGGGACGGGCAGGTTGAAGAAGCGGTAGAGCTCCTCCATCCGGCCCATTTCCATGCCCTGGTCCTTTCCCTTCACGTCAATGGTGACCACGGAGGGGCGTATTTGGTCATGCAGCTGGACGAAGCCGTCCTCGAGCTGCTGCAGGATGGGGGGCTGCGCGGAGGCGTTGCCCGGCGCGGCCAGGGCGGCGACGGCCGCCAGGGCGATCAGGAAGGCGTGTTTTCTCATGGTGTGCTCCTTTTCAGGTTGCTGTTCAGGTTCCGGGGTGTCCGAAGATAGCCTCGCGGAGGCTGGTCCGGACGGATTCCAAGGCACGTTTGTCTTCAATTTTCCGGCCGTCCTTTCGGACGTAGAACGAGTCGCGCACCCTGCCCACCTCGGTCATGATGTGCGCCGCCGTCACGTCCACGCCCGTGCGGGCGAGGGTGCGCGCGATGTCGTGCAGGAGGCCGGTTCGGTCTCCGGTCACCACGTCCACCACCGTGTCTGTGCGGGACGCGCGATTGTCTATCTCAACGACGGTCCTCACGGGAACGACTGACGTGCGCAGGGCGAAAAGACGGGTGCGCGCGCGCTCCACGAGGGGCTCGGCCTCCTCCCCGCCCCCGAGCACGTCGCGCAGGAGCCCCTCCAGTTCCGCGAACTCGTTCTCCGTGAGCGGCCGCCGCGACACGGAGTCCTCCACCAGAAAACAGTCCACCACCCAGCCGTCATTCCGGGTGAAGAGGGCGGCGTTCTGGATGCTTATCAGGCGCGAGGCCATGACACCCGCGATGTCGGCAAAGAGGCCGCGCCGGTCGCGCGTGCAGACGATGACCTCGCTGGGGCCGGCGTCCCCGCTTCCCAGACATCTGACCCCGAGTCCCGAGCGGGCGGCGTCCTCCAGGCAGGCCAGATGGGCGGCCACCTGCGCGGGGGAGAAGGTGAACACATAACGGTCGCCCATGCCCGCCAGGTGCGCGAGCACCGCGTCGCGGGGGCGGTCCGGCAGGCCGTCGGCGATGAGGGCCGCCTTTGCCCCGCGCAGGTCCTGCTCCCCGGGGGTCTCGCGCCCCGTCAGCAGGCGCTCGGTCTGGAAGTGGAGCTTCATGAGCAGGGAGCCCTTCCACTCGTTCCAGACATTGGGCGCGACGGCGCAGAGGTCGGCATAGGTGACCAGGAGGAGCATGGCGAGCGTGTCGGGCGACCGCACGAGTCCGGCGAACCCCTGGACAACGTCCAGATCCTCCGTGTCCCGGTAGAACGCGATGTCCGACATGGTCATGTGGTGCTCGACGAGGAAGAGCACGCGGAGGGCGTCGTGCTCGGGCAGGGCGAGCCGGTCGCAGACGGCGCGGGCGACGCGGACGCCCTCTGCGACATGGATCTCGCCGGCGGCCTTTCCCAGGTCGTGCAGAAGGATGGACAGCACGAGCAGGTGGGGCTCTCCGATCCGTTCGAGGACCTCGTTCAGGAAGCGGCCGACGGGCCCTTTCATGGCGGGGATCTCCGCGAGGGCCTCCACGGCCCGGAGGGTGTGCTCGTCGACGGGGGAGCTGTGAAAATCCTCGTAGCGGACCAGTCCGCGGACGGCGGCGAACTCCGGGAGGTAGGCGCCGAGGACGCCGGTCCGGGCGGCCTCGCGCAGGGCGGTGCCCGCGCCGGAGAAGCGTCCGCAGACGGCGAGGAAGAAGCGGCGGACCACGTTGCTCTCGCGGAACTCCTGGCCCGCGAGGCGGGCGTTGAGGGAAACCCAGTGCGCGGTGCCGGGGCTGAGGGGGGCGACCCTTCGGGCGCACTCCCAGAAAACCTCCATGAGGCGCGCGGGGTTCTCGGCGAACCAGTTCTTGTCCGACGGGTCCGCGCAGAGCTGGCCGTTGTGCAGGGTCATGCGGGCGCGGTTCTGCGCCCGGTCGGCGAAGAGCGAGGCGATGCCGGCCTGGTCGCAGACGCGGGCGGCGGCGTGCATGAACTCGCGCACGCGCGCGGCGCTCTGGTAGTAGTCCTCCATGAGGCGCCCGACCGCGCCGGCGCTTCCGGTGCCGTAGCCGAACACGGAGGCGATGTGGGCCTGCATGGGGAAGGCCAGCCGGTTGTCGCAGCGTCCGGCGTGGAAGTGCATCTCGTTGCGTGTCCGCCAGAGGAAGTCGAGGCTCTCCATCAGGTCCAGATGCTCCATCGGCGTGATGAGCCCCTCGCGCTCCATGTCGTCGAGGGAGAAGACGCCCCTGCCGAGCATGACCATCCACAGGGCGGCGTGGAAGTCCCGCAAACCGCCCGCGTTCTCCTTGATGTCCGGCTCCGGGGCGTAGAGGTCCCGCTGTTCGGCCGGGAGGGACTCCAGGCGCTCGCGCCGCCGGATATGCGCGAGGATGCCCTCCTTGGTCCGGGAGGGCAGGTCGGCGAGCAGGAGTTTCAGCCGGCCCAGGGTGGTGGCGTCCCCCCCCACCAGGCGCGCCTGGAGGTAGGTGGTGCAGACCTGGGGGTCCGTGGCCGCCAGTGCGGCCGCCTCGCCGACACTGTGCAGGGCGAATCCGGCGGAGAACCCGATGTCCCAGAAAAGGGGGTGCAGAAAACTGGCCAGGCGCTCGATCTCCCCGTCCAGTTCGGAGTCGAACAGCAGGGAGACGTCCAGGTCGGAAAAGGGGCTCATCTCCCCCCGTCCGTAGCCGCCCAGGGCGCACAGGGCCACGCGGTTGAGCACAACGCCGGAGTTGCGGCTCCAGGCCAGGCCGAACTCGAGGGCGGCGCGCACCACGTCGTCGCACAGCACGGTGAGCTGGTGCAGCGTGTTTGCCCCGGACTCCCCGGCTGCGTGGCGGTTCCGGATGGCGCGCCGGCTTTCGAGCACGTGCATGCGGATGGCCTGCAGGCACACCGCATGGGGCACCTCCCGGAACTGGCGGGGCTCCGTGCGGGCCAGGCCGCGCAGGGTGTCGAAATCGGCCGCCGCAACGGTCATGGCCGCGCCTCCCCCGTGTCCGGCGGCGGGGCGGGGGCGCCGTCGCCGCGCAGGAACGACGCGGGCGCGTCCACGGGCACGATGGCGGCGCGCGCAAGCCAGCCGCGCTCCCCGCCGACGGTGGAGACCAGCGCCCAGTCCTGGGCGGTGCGCTCCACGGCGACCCGGTCGCCCTCGTACAGCATGAAGCGCGGGGTGTCCTCCGTGCTCCGGGAGAAGTAGACGGGAACCTCGGTGTCCACGGCCACGGCGAGGGGCACGGGGTTCGCCTTGGACCAGGCCGCGCCCGCCGTCAGGGCGAGCAGGGCGCACCCCGCCGCCGCCGCGGTCTTCCAGTAGGGAATCCGCCGGATCTGCGCCGCCGTGAGGAGGGTAAGCAGTCCCCACCAGAAGAAGAGGGCCAGGCCGGCCGCGATGCCGGGACGAAGCCCGTCGGCCCAGAAGAAGAGCGCCTGCCGCCAGTCGGCGGGCAGGGGGCGCGCGAGGTTCCGCTGGGTTCGTTCCAGCACCTTTTCCAAATTGACGCGGGCCGCCTCCAGTGCGGGGTCCAGACGCAGGGCGCGCTCATAGCAGGCCACCGCCTCGCCGAGTTCGCCGGCCTGGAAGAGGGCGTTGCCGAGGTTGTAGAACACCGCCGCGTTGCCCGGCTCCGCCTCGGCAACGGCGGCGAACTTCTCCGCCGCCAGGGCGTGGTTTCCCTCCCGGTAGGCGGTCTTGCCCGCGGCGAAGTCCTCCAGGACTGCCGGGGAGGCGAGGGTGATCAGCACAGCCGCAACCAGGTGTGTCATGGGGCCGTCCCCTCCATCAGCGCCCGCCGCAGGGGCTCCAGCAGGGCCTCGGCGCGCGCCCGCAGGGATTCCAGGTCTCCGGGCGGCAGTGCGGCCCCCGAATAGCGCGCCCTTTCGCAGGCGCGCAGGATGTCCGTGGTCTCCTTGACCAAGGAAAGGTCGCACCCGTGTCCGCCCAAAAGGTCGGCCACGTCGGACGCGGTGAGTCCGGCGGCGTTGACGTTGACCAGGTCGGCGACGAAACCGGCGAGGGCGAGCTGGACCGGTTCCGCCGACTGGCCGTCGGCGCGGCCGAGCGCCCCCCGGGCGCGTTTCAGGGCATGCTGCCGCCGGGCGTAGGGAATGTCCGTCTCCAGGCGCCGCCGGCGGTGCAGCCAGAGCCACAGCCCGCCGTACAGGGGGAGGGGCAGCAGCGCGGCCAGCAGGGCCAGGGCCGGTCCAGTCCGCCGCGCGCCAAGCCCCGCGTCCTCGATGAGCGGCAGCAGGTCGTCGCTGACCGGAAGCACCACCGAGCGCTGCTCCTCCCGGGCGCCGCCCGCAGTGACCAGCTCCTGGGAGCCCTGGGCCGCGACGGCCACGGTGATCTTGCGCGCGGGGATGCTCTCGGTCTTGTAGTTCTTCAGGATGGGGGCGAAGAACACGTAGGAGACCTCCGGCAGTTCGTGTTCGCCGGGCTCCAGGGGCGTGACGGCATAGCGGAACTGCTTGGTCCCGTTTCCCGCCGCCGCGTTGTCCTGCACCGTCTCCACCTCCGGCCCCGCCAGGTGCGCCCACGGGATGGGCGGGACCGAGGGCGCGCCGATGGAGTCCGGGTTGCCCTCGCCGGTCACGGAGATGACCCACTGCGCGGGCACGCCCTGGGCGAGAATGCCCGAGGGGAATTCCGCAGTGACCCGGTACTTGCCGACGGCCCCCGAAAAGCCATCGGGCGGCGCGGGAAGGGGCTTGACGGTCACCGCGATTTCCGGGGCGGCAAAGCCGCGTATGGCGGACGCGGGCCGCCAGCCGTCCGACCAGATGACCTGCCCCTGCCACCGCCAGCCCCCGATGGCCAGGGTGCCCGATGTGGTGGGGTACAGCACCTGGGAGATTTCCGTGACCCGGTAGGAGAGGTTTCCCCGGGTCTCCTTGGACTGCCGGCTGGTCTGGGGGCCGGTGTAGAATCCGGAAGTCTCCGGCAGGGGGAGGTTCTGGGGGGTGCGCAGGTCCACGTTGAACGAGTCAAGAATCAGAATCCGCAGCAGGAGCGTCACCGCCTCCCCCTGAAACACCTCGCTCTTGTCCACCCGCGTCTCCGCCATCGCCATCTCCTCGACCGAGATGCCGTCGTTGCGCGCCCCACTCTGGCGGCCGCCGGCCACCGGCCCGCCCACCTCAAGCGTGAGGGGCTGGGTGAGGTATTCCTGGCCGTCCACGCTGATCTTGACCGGGGGAATGCGGTAGGTGCCCTCTTTCTCGGCCCATCCGCGATAGCGCCAGGTGCGGCTTTGGGACTTGGTGGACCGGCCGTTCACAATGGTGAAACTGGACGCGGAACTCACCTCGGGCGCGTCCAGCACCAGCCCCGTGTCCGTGACGGGGGTCACATCGGGGTTGCGGACATCGCTGCCCGCCGCCTGAAGCGTCAGCAGGAACACCTCCCCCACGCCGACCCTGTTCGTGGACAGGGACGCGCTGACGGGGCTCTGCTGGCACCAGGCCGCCAGCCCCGGCAGAAGCGCCGCGAAGACCGCGGTTTTCCAGAGGATTCCGCGCATCACCACCACCCCCCCTTGAAGTCAATCCGCTGGCGGACATTGCGGAGCTCCTTCTGCTCGCGCTTGTCCGTCTCCTCCAGCGATTCCAGGAGGGCGCGCAGGCTTCCGTTCTCCATGTCCTTCTCTTCCTCCTCCGTCCCGTCCTCCTGCTCTTCCGCCGCAGGCTGCGTCTCCTGCTCCTCCGCGGTCTGGGGCTCTTCCTGTTTCTCCTTTTCCTGTTCCTTCTCCTCCTCCTGCTGCTGCCCCTGCTGTTGATCCTGCTTCTGCTGGTCCTGCTGTTCCTGCTGGTTCTGGTCGCTCTTGGACTGCTCGGAGGACTGTTCGGAGGGCCGGGTCAAGAGTACCACAAGTTCGCCGGGGGCCAGAGGCATGCCCCGGAAGACGACGGTGTCGCCGGGCCGCGCCTGCACCGTGCCCGCGAGGGCGGTGACAATTTTTCCGTCGAGGAGCGCCTCAATGCGCACTTCCATCGCCGCCGTGTCGCCGTCCTGGGACGGCAGCAGGGTGACGGCGGCGGAATAGGTCGCGTTGATGGGGAAGCGGGTTTCCTGTCCCGGCGCGAGTTCCCGGGCCGCCGTTCCAACAAACTCGTATCCCGCGAAACCGAGGGGCTTAAGGGCGGCCTCCAGTGCGGCCAGGCGGTCGTCCGCCGGGGGCACGGCCACCGGGGGATTGACGCCGCAGACGGCGGTCAGGACGCAGGCCACGGGTGCGGGCGCCGTGCCGGGGCCGGGGGCCGCGGCGGGCGGCGCCAATTGGGCGGCCGCGAGGGCGCCGCATCCGGCGGCGGAAAGGGCGATGAGCAGGCATCGGAGCAAGGGCGTCATTTCTCGTCCTCCCCTGCCTTTTCCGGGACCACCAGGCGGGCCGCGTTGCCCTCGCTTTCGACCCGGGCGCCCGGCCACTGGGTGTCTATGTTCAGGAAGTAGGCGCGCGGCGGCTGTTTCTGGTCTTCCGGCGGCGGCTGCTGTTCCTGCCCCTCCTGCTTCTCCGGCGGGTTCTGGAGCAGTTCCTTGAGCCGCAGGCGGAGGTGGTCCAGATTGGTCTGAGCGCCCGGATGATCGGGATGCTCCTCCAGGAACTTGTCAAACGCCGTGATGGCGCCCCGCAGGGCGGCGACAGCCTCCTGGTGCTGCTCCTTTTCGGCGGGGTGCGCCAGGGCGGCGCGCGCCAGCGCGGCGGCCCGCGCAAAGGCCGCGCGGGGCTTCCATTCGGGCGGGGCCGCCGACTCGGCCACGCCGAACATGCGCTCCGCCTCTGCGTACATCTCCAGCGCGGCCGCGGGGTCCGCCTCGGCGCGGGCGGCGGCCGCGGCATACAGGGCCTCGCCGAGGGCGTAGTTTAGTTCGGGGGCGTCCGGGTGGTCCACCTGGGCCTCCCGGAGGGCCTCCACCGCCTGGTCGGGCTGCCCGGAGACGGTGAGTTCCTGCGCCTTTTTCAGCACGGTGCCGACGCCCGCCGCGTGCGCGGCGGCGGCAAGCACCAGGGCGCAGAGGATGAACACGGCCAGGGGGAAGCGCTTATCCATGTTCGGCGAGCCTCCCCGCCGCGCGCAGGCGGCGTGCCCGGACCACGGGGATCAGGGCAAGCCACAACGCCTCGGCGGCGAAACAGAGCATGGCGGCGGCCAGGGGCCAGCGGTAGCGGTTGACCCGGTTGAAGCGGAGTTCGCTGGACAGGGCCCTGGCGCGCACCTGCTCCCACTCGCCGTGAAGAAAGGCCACGTCCGCGTTGTCGGCGGTGGCGCGGGCGTAGGCCCCGCCGTTCTCCTTCGCCAGCCGCGAGAGGTTTTCCTCGTCCAGCCGGGAGAGCCGGGTTCGCTGGTCCTCCGGCACCCGGGCATAGCGCTGCATCCATGCAGGGTAGCTGATCTGAGCACCCTCGGGGGTGCCGATGCCCAGCACATAGATGCCCGCGTAGTCCCGCATTTCCGCGCCCGTGGCCAGCACGTCGCCCGAGGTCTGCTCGCCGTCCGTGACCACGAGGACGACCCGGGCGTGGCGCTGGTCGCCGCCGGATTTCTGGACGTCCTCGTCGAACATGCGCCGGGCCTCCCGGAGGGCTGCGGCGAGGTCGCTGCCCTCGATGCTCAGGGTGTCGGAGGAGACGGCGTCGAGCACGGTGCGGAAATAGTTGTGGTCGAGGGTGAGCGGCACCTGGCAGGACGCCTCCCCCGCGAAGGCAACCAGCCCGAAACGGTCGCCGGGGGACAATTCCACAAGGGACTGTATCTTCTGCCGGGCCTTTTCCAGCCGCGTGGGCAGCGGGTTCTGGGCGTTCATGCTTTCCGACGTGTCCAGCAGCACCAGGACATCGCGTCCGGACCGTGCGGTCTTTCGCCACGCGCTGCCCCACTTGGGCTGGGCCAGCGCAACGAGCAGAAAGGCCACGCCCAGCACCGTGAATACCGCCAGGGGGAGCCGGATCCGGTCCGTGTAGCCTTCCAGCAGGCGGGGGGCCAGCCCCGCGTCCACAAGCAGGGAGAGCCTGCGGCGGCGGCGTTGTTCGCTGTAAAACAGCAGCAGCGCCGCGGCCACCGTCACGAGGAGGCCCGCGGAGACCCACAGCGGCGCCTGCGCCGCGGGGAAGGCAAACTGTATGTCCGTCACGCCCATGAGGTTTCCATTCAGGGAAGGGGGTCCAGCCAGGTCCTGCGGATGACGAGCGACGCGAGCATGAGCGCCGCCCCCGCGAGCACCCACGGCAGGAACCCCTCGTGGTATTCGTAATAGTCGCCCAGGTCTATCTCGGTGGTTTCCAGGGCGCCGATCTCGTCGTAGGCCCCCATCAGGGCCTCCGTGTTTGTCGCCAGGTAATAGCGGCCGCCGGTGCCCTCCGCCACCTCGCGGAGCATTTTCTCGTCAATCGCCTCGCTGCGCACGGGGAAGAACCCGCCGTTGAGCACCTGCTCCTCCGGAGAGCCCGCGCCGATGGTGTACACCCGGATGCCCATCTCTTTGGCGATCTGGGCCGCGGAGAGCGGGTCGAGCTCGCCCCGGTTGTTGCGCCCGTCGGACAGGAGGATGACCACTTTCGATTTCGCCTCGGTCTGGCTCAGGCGTCGCAGGGCGAGGCCCATGGCGGAGCCGATGGCGGTGCCCTGCTTGGAGTCGGGGGCCACCTGGGCGTTCTGCACCTCGCGCTCCAGCACGTCGTAGTCGAGGGTCAGGGGGCACTGCGTCCACGCGATGCCGGAGAAGCAGATGAGGCCCACCCGGTCCATGCCGTAACGGCTTCCCCTCGCCTCGCGGCGGCTGTCAATGAAATTGCTGACCGCCTGCTTGGCCACATGCAGCCGGTCCTGCGGGCGGCCGTCCATCATGAAGTCGGCCTGCCGCATGCTGCCTGAAACGTCCACGCAGAGCAGGATGTCAATCACGCCGGCGCGGTCTCGGCTGAGCTGGTGGCCCGTCATCGGGCCCGCCAGGGCCACGACCAGCAGCGCGAACCCCGCCGCACGCAGGAGCGGGGGCACCGCCAGCACCAGACGGGAGAAGCTCCGGCGGAGTCCGGCGGCTCTGCTTCCGGTGGAGAAGGTCACCGCGCCGCCGGGCCGGGCCGCCACTTCGACCAGCAGCAGCAGCGCGACCGGGATCAGGAGCCAGAAGGCCTGCGGGTAGGTCATCGTGTCGAAACCGAAGGTGGTGAGGAGTCCGCTCATGCCGCCTCCTCCCCCCGGCGCGGGATGGTGGCGGTCACGAAGGCCTCCACCGCGTCGAAATGCTCCTTCGCGCCGTGCCGGGTCGGGACGTGGTTGGCGAACTTGACCCGGTCGCAGAACACCAGGAACTCCGACAGGAAGCCCACCTGTTCCGGCGTCAGTTCGCCGTGTCCGGGGGCCGTCTCCAGAAACTCCTGGGTGGTCTGCTCCGGCGCGGGCAGGGCGAACCGGTCCTCAATGTAGTACCGCAGGATGGCGGAGAGGTCCACATAGAAGGCCTCAAAGCGGCCGGCGTCCGACAGGCCCGCGGCCTGAAGGGTGCGCAGGCGCTGGAAGGCCGTCTCCCAGGGCGGCTTGGGCGGCTCGCCGCCGCGTTTCCCGCGCCGGGTCCTCCGGGCGGCCAGAAGGCCCGCACCGGCCAGGACGGCGAGAATCGCCGGAACGATCAGCCACGGGGATATCTTCCTCCCCGCGCCGAAAACGGCCACGGCGGGCTCGGGGTCCGCGAAGCCCTGGGCGGCCTCGCGTTCGGCGTCGGTCAGCTCGCGGGCGTTCAGGATCGGACCGGGCAGGGTGACGGTCCGCGTCTCCCCTCCCCTCTCCATTTCCACCTTCAGGTCGGGCAGCCGGTACTTGCCGGGGGAGACGACATCCAGCAGGCAGCGCTGCCGGAGACGCTGGACACCTTCGGGCGCGGGCAGGGTTTCCGGGGGGGAGACCTGGGTTTCGATGCCCTCCGGAATCTTGGAGAAGTCGGGGAGGGAGATTTCGACGTCCGCCGGGGCGTCGGCGGTGACCGTGAGCGTTGCCGCCCGGTGGTAGGGGAATTCCGGGGGGGACAGCTCCAGACGGGCGGTTCCGGACGGGGGCTCCGCCCCGGCCACGGCCGCCAGCGCCGCGAAAAGCGGCATCAGGATGTGTCCCGTTCGTCTCAACGCATTCTCCGTTCCCGCATCCGGAAGAAGCGGTGTATCTCGTTCACATAGGGGATGTCCGTGCGGACGTTCATGACGTCCACGCGGGCCTTGCGGAGGCGCTCGTCGCGGGCGCGCCGGGCGGTGTCCGCCGCCTCGGCGTAGGCCCGGCGGAACGCGGCGTTCCGGGTGTTCACGAGCACTTCGGCACCCGTCTCGGCGTCTCGCAGGTTGACCAGGCCGACCGGGGGCAGCTCCTCCTCGCGGGGGTCGGTGACGGTGGCGGCGATGACGTCGTGCCTGCGGTTGCAGATGCGCAGGGCGTCGGCGTAGTGGTCGTCCATGAAGTCCGACACCAGGAAGACGACGGCGCGGCGGCGGACCACGTTGTTGAGGTAGTGGAGGGCCGCGGCGATGTCGGTCCCCTTCCCTTTCGGCTCGTGGCAGAGCACCTCGCGGATGACGCGCAGCACGTGCTTGCGCCCCTTCTGCGGGGGCACGTACAGCTCGACGCGGTCGGTGAAGATCATCAGGCCGACCTTGTCGTTGTTCTGGATCGCCGCGAAGGCGAGGACGGCGCACAGCTCGGCGGCCAGCTCGTTCTTCAGGCGGTTCACGCTGCCGAAGCGGCCCGAGCCGCTCATGTCCACCAGCAGCATCACGGTCAGCTCGCGCTCCTCGGCCATCACCTTGACATGCGGCTCCCCGGTCCGCGCGGTCACGTTCCAGTCAATCGCCCGGATGTCGTCGCCCGGCACATACGAGCGCACCTCCTTGAACTCGATGCCCTGCCCCTTGAAGATGCTCTCGTACTGGCCGGACAGGAACTCGTTCACCATCCGGCTGGTGCGTATCTGGATGCGCCGGACCTGGCGCATGACCTCAGAGGGCAGCATGGACCAGCTCCTCGCCGCAGGTGCAGGGGGACGCCTCCTCGTCGCTCCAGGGGGCCGCGGGGCCGACCACGGCGAGGCCGCCGTCGGGGCCGGGCTTGAGCAGCACGCCGTGGGGCAGCCCGGCCAGCGCCAGGCCCTTGCGGGCGTAGTCCAGGAAGCTGCACGCCCCGAAGCGGCCGCCGTCCACGAAGACCGCGATGCTGTCGCCGACCACCAGGTCGGCGGCGTAGCCGCAGTTCAGCTCGAAGGTGTTCTGGTGCTCGGGGATCCAGACCAGCCGCCGCACATGCAGGCCGCGCCCCCGCAGGACGGCGCAGAGCGCGTCCGCCGGGTTCTCCCCGCCGCAGACCAGGGGCGACGAGGCGGCGTCCAGCACTTCCATGAGCAGGCCGTGGTCGGTTTCGTTCTCAGGATTCATGGGTTCCGTTCTCCTTGATGCGGGCTCTCAGGGCACCGGGACGGTGTCCAGGATCTTGCGGATGATGTCCTCCGCGGTGATGTTTTCGGCCTCCGCCTCGTAGGTGGGCTTGATGCGGTGCCGGAGCACGTCCATCGCCACCTGTTTCACGTCGTTGGGGAACACGTTGCCCTCGCCCTGGAGGAAGGCCATGGCGCGGGCCGCCTGCTGGAGGTAGACCGTGGCGCGGGGGGACGCCCCGTACTCGATGAGGTGGCGGATCTGGAGGCCGAAGGCCTCGGGCTCGCGGGTGGCCCACACGATGTCCACGATGTAGTTCTTCGCCTTGGCGTCCACGTAGATGCGGTTGACGATCTCGCGGGCCTCCATGACCTGCGCGGGCGCGATGACGGGCGACAGGCTCTGCGGAT
This sequence comes from Candidatus Hydrogenedentota bacterium, assembly GCA_012730045.1. Lineage (NCBI taxonomy): Bacteria > Pseudomonadati > Candidatus Hydrogenedentota > Candidatus Hydrogenedentota bacterium. The sequence goes on from JAAYBR010000143.1 coordinate 159,515, forward strand.
GGAGCAGGTCCACCCGGTCCATGATCTCCCGCTCCTCGGCGCGCGACGGGTAGCCCACCTTCAGCTTGAGCATGAAACGGTCCATCTGGGCCTCGGGCAGCGGGTAGGTGCCCTCCTGCTCGATGGGGTTCTGGGTGGCCAGGACCATGAAGGGGGCCTCCAGCGGGAAGGTCCGGTCCCCGATGGTCACCTGCCGCTCCTGCATGGCCTCGAGCAGGGCGCTCTGCACCTTGGCCGGCGCCCGGTTGATCTCGTCCGCCAGCACGATGTTGGAGAAGACCGGCCCCTTCTTCACGGTGAAGTCCCCGGTTTTCGGGGTGTACACCATCGTGCCGATGAGGTCGGCGGGCAGCAGGTCCGGCGTGAACTGGATGCGCCGGAACACGCAGGACATGGCCTGCGCCAGGGCGTTCACCGCCGTGGTCTTGGCCAGCCCGGGCACGCCCTCGATGAGCACGTGGCCGTTGGCCAGCAGGCCCACGAGCAGGCGCTCCACCATGTAGCGCTGCCCCACGATGATCTTGCCGACGGACTCGCGCAGTTGGTTGATCTGCGGCGCGTGCTGCTCGACTTCCCGGCGCACGGCCTCCACGTTCACGTTCATTGGGCGTTCTCCTGCGGGGGATGGACGGTGTTTCTATACACGGGGACCAGGCGTTCCAGATCCCGGAAATACCCCTCAATCTCGTCGTCCGGCGGCCGCTGTCCGCCGTAGCCGACCCGGTCCACCTGTTTGGACAGGGCCGCCACCAGCGGTTTGGCGGGCTCCAAGACGGTGGCAAGTTCTTTGGCCACCGCCAGCAGCTCGCGGTAGCACGCGTAATGATCGCCGTCCAGCCGGTGCTTCCGGGCCGTGTGCAGCCGGGCGGCCAGCGCCTCGGCCCGGTCGCCCTCCTCCGCCTGGTCCCGGTTCCGGCGGCGCAACACCACGAGCGCGATCCCCCCCGCCAGCATCAGCGCGGCCAGCGCGCCCCCCGCCGCCAGAGCGCGGCCCGGGGCCGGATCCCGGAAGGTGATCTGCGTCGCGGGGGCGTCCAGATACCGGCCGGGGGCCTGGTCAAACCGGCCCACGGGGGGCAGGGTTCCCTCGGCCAGGGGGATTTTCACGGCCGGAAGGTCGTATTCCCCCGCCTGAGTTGCCGTGTAGCGCACCCGCTGGCGCAGTTCCACCTGGCCGTCGGATACGGTGGTTTCCTGCGAAACGTACTCCGCAGTCCCCCAGTCAGGTGGGGACACTTCCAACGGAAAGACCGCGCACGGGCTGGCCTCTGGCCACCGGATCACATACTCGACCGTCACCGGCGCATCGGCACGGGGGTTCCCTGCCGGGACGACCACTTCGCACGAAGGCGCGCCCTCCTCGCACCAACCCGCGAGGGGTGCCAGGGTGAGAAGCACCGCAAAGGCGGTCGCCGCACTATTTCGGAAAACAGTCATGCGGGGCATGAATCAAGAAATGTGCCACGAGAAAGAAAGGTGTAACTGATTGGAAATAATAATCTTAAGAATGCAGGCGTTTGTGGGCCGCAGCCTTATTTGGGGCAGGAAAAGGGCATATTCCCGATACGGGTTAGCGGGACACCGGCGGTCCGGCGGGTCGGAAGACAAGGCCAGCGGGACGCTGGCGCTACGGAAGGGCGGAAGACAGGGCCGTCATGTAGCGCCGCCGTCCCGGCGGCCTTGTCTTCGAACCTCACGCCGACCCGGTCAGACAGGTCAGACAGGTCCGACTGGTCAGACAGGTCCGAGGGGTGCTCGGAGTGGTTTGATGGCCCCACGCGTATGGGCTATAATGCCTGTCCACAGGTTCGGGGGCGGTCCCCCGGGAGTCAAACCAGCGCAAGGAGAGAAGAGACCATGGCGAACTTCAAATTGGGATTCATCGGGGCGGGCTTCATCGCGAAGTTCCAGGCCAAGGCCGTGTCGCAGATCCGCGGCGTGGATTTGGCGGGTGTCTGCGCGCTGAAGGGCGCGGAGGAGCTTGCGGACTACGCGAACCAGGCGGGGATCGGCCCCTGCGCGGTGTATCCGTCGGTGGCGGAACTGTGCAAGGCGGTGGACGCCGTGGCGATTTTCGCCCCGAACATGGCGCGCATCCAGCTCATGCAGGAAATCTCCGACGCCGTTGAAGCGGGCGCGGGGATCAAGGGCGTGATCTGTGAGAAGCCCCTGGGCCGCACGGTGGCCGAGGCCGCCCAGATCGTCGAGCTGGCGAAGCGGACGGGCCTGCCCACGGCGTACTTCGAGAACCAGGTACACATGAAGGGCATCCGGGCGCAGATGGAGCAGCTGGCACCGGTGCAGGCGCAGATGGGGCCGCTGGCCCTCGCCCGCAGCTCCGAGGAGCATTCCGGGCCGCACGAGCCGTGGTTCTGGGACCCCACCCGCCAGGGCGGCGGCGTGCTCTCCGACATGGGCTGCCACAGCATCGCGGTCGGCTGGTATGTGCTCACCCCCGTGGGCAAGCCGGCGACCTTCCTGGAGCCCATCTCCGTGTCGGCGACGACCAGCCTGCTGAAGTGGGGCGTGCCCCGCTACCGCAAGGAGCTGCTGGACCGGATGGGCGTGGACTACGCCAAGACGCCGGCCGAGGACTTCTGCACGGGCATCGTGACCTTCAAGAACCCCGAGACGAGCCAGCTGGTCCAGGCGCAGTTCACCAACTCCTGGATGTACGACAAGCAGGGGCTCCGCCTGGCCATGGACGGCCTCGGGCCCGGCTACGCCTTCGAGCTGAACTCCCTCAAGTCCCCGCTGGAAATCTTCATCGGCGACCAGGCGGCAGAGGCGGCGGCGGACACCGAGCTGGCGCTGGAGAAGTCCACGGCCAGCCGCGGCCTCCTCGCCGTGGAGACGAACGAGGCGGACCTGTACGGGTATGTGGACGAGATTCAGGACGCCGTGGCGTCGTTCCAGGCGGGCCGCGACGGGTTCCTGAACTTCGAGTACGGCGCGATGATCACCAAGCTCTGCCAGGCGGCCTACATGTCCGCCGAGGAGGGCAAGACCATCTACCTGACCGACAAGGACACGCAGACGGCGCTCAAGAACTACAAGTCCCTCATTTCCCAGGGGCGGGGCGCCGAGGTGCTCTTCTAGCCGCAACCTCTTGCTGAAAACGAAGCGCCGCGACCGGCCATCCGGTCGCGGCGCTCTTTCTTGGCGAGCCCCTGACCGCCGTGGGCGGGAATTCTGCCTATGAAGTGAGGGCTGCGGGAGGGCTGGAAACGTAGACGCGGCATCTTGCCGCGTTCTTGGGGTTTTCGTTGGATCAAGAACGCGCCAAGATGGCGCGTCTACTTGCGGGCGTTCTCGACGACTTACTTCATTAGCAGGGGGCGCTACTTCTCCGGCGTGGCTTCAGGTTCAGCCTTCGCCGCCGCCGGGGGCAGGGCCTTCTCGATGGCCGCCGTCACGTCGGCCGCGTCGGGCTTGGTTTTCGGGTGGAACCGGGCAACCACTTTTCCCGAGGCATCCACGAGGAATTTGCCGAAGTTCCACTCGATGTCGCCGGAGAAGCCGGGGTTGGTCTTTTCGGAGGTCAGCCAGGCGTAGAGCGGGGCGATGTCCTCCCCTTTCACGGATATTTTGGCGAACAGGGGGAAGGACACGTCGAACTTGGTGCGGCAGAAGGTGGCGATTTCCTCGTTGGTGCCGGGTTCCTGGCCGAGGAAGTTGTTGGCGGGGAACCCCAGCACGACCAGCCCCCGGTCCTTGTACTTCCGGTAGACCGCCTCCAGGGCGTCATACTGCGGGGTGAGGCCGCACTTGGAGGCGACGTTCACGATCAGGACGGCCTTCCCTTTGTATTTGGAGAGGTCCACGTCGCTGCCTTCGATGTCCTTGACCGTGAGGTCGAGGGGGCCCTTCACCTCCGGCGGGTCCACGGCGAGGGAACTGCAGCTCACCCCGACCAGGGAAAGCCCCAGCGTGAACACCGACGCCAGCTGTTTTCTCATGCCCATTTCTTCTCTCCCGCCGCCGGTCCGGCTCGCCGCGTTTCGAACGCCCCCCGTCCTCCCTCCCCGGCTTGAGTAACACGGGCGTCAGAAGGTATAATCCCGCTTCCCGTCCGTTCCCGGCGGGGGCGGCGTGTGTAGCCAGAATCATGGCCCTTTCCGGGCCGTCCAACCTGCAACGCGGAGGCGATTTTTGATGGCAACCATGGACCCTGCAATGGTACATAACGTTGGGATGCTTGGTCATGGCAGCGTGGGGAAGACGCTGTTTGTCGAGCGCGTGCTGAACCAGCTTGGGCTCACCTCGCGCATGGGGAGCATCGAGGAGGGGAACACGGTCTGCGACTATCTCGAGGAGGAGATCGAGCGGAAGTGCACCATCGCCATGAAGATGGTCCACCTCACGTGGAAAGAGCGCCGCATCCACATGATTGACCACCCGGGCTATGTGGACTTCTTCGGCGAGCCTTCGTCCTCCGTTCCCCTGCTGGACGGGATTGTGGTGATGGTGGACGCCTCCGTGGGCGTGCAGGTGGGCACGGACAACGCCATGCGCCTTGCGGACAAGTTCAACGTCCCGCGCGCGTTTTTTGTGAACAAGCTGGACCGCGAGCACACGGACTTCCTGGAGGTCGTGAAGGCTTTGCAGGAGACCTATGGCAAGCACTGCGTGCCGCTGGTGGCCCCTGTGGGCGCGGGCGCCGGGCTCAAGGGCGTGGTCAACATCGTCACGGGCGACGCGTCGGCGGTGGACGGGGCGGACGCCCTGAAGGACGCGCTGGTCGAGACGGTCGCCGAGACCGACGAAGAGCTGACGATGAAGTACCTGGACGCCCTGGAGCTGTCCCACGAGGACTTCGTCACGGGCCTGCAGAACGGCATCACCAGCGGCAAGATCGTGCCGATCATCGCGGGCAGCGTCAGCATGGGCTTCGGCCTCAGTGAGCTGATGGACCTCATCGCCGAGTCCTTCCCGAACCCGCTGCTGCGCAAAGTGGTGGCCAGGGATTCCGGCGAGAACGACGTTGAGGTCAAGGTGGGCGCCTCCGAGCCCTTCTTCGGGCAGGTGTTCCGCCAGGTCGTGGATCCCTATGTGGGCCACCTGACCCTGTTCCGCGTGCTGAGCGGCACCCTGAAGAGCGACTCCGAGTTCTACAACGTGACCACCAACACCAAAGAGCGCACCGGCAAGGTGTTCCTGGTGCGGGGCAAGGAGCAGGTCGCGGTGGACGAGGTGGGGCCGGGCGACCTGGCCGCCCTCACGAAGCTGAAGAACACCCATTTTGGCGACACGATCGCCGCGCCGGGCACGAACGTCTTCATGCCCCCGATCCAGCTTCCCGTCTCCATGGTGAAGCTGGCCATCCTGCCCAAGGCGCGGGCGGACGAGGACAAGCTGGGCGAGGCGCTGAACCGCCTGGCCGAGGAGGACTCGACGTTCACGCACTACCGCGACCCGGACACCAACGAGCATGTCATCCGGGGCATGGGCGACCTGCAGCTGGACATCCTGCTCAAGCGCATGGCGCGCAAGTACAAGGTGGAGGTGGAGACGCGCACCCCGAAGGTCGCCTACCGCGAGACCATCAAGGGCACGGCCGAGGTGCAGGGCAAGCACAAGAAGCAGACCGGCGGCCACGGCCAGTTCGGCGACGTCTGGCTGCGCCTCAAGCCGAACGAGCGCGGCGGCGGGTACCAGTTTGTTGACAGCGTCGTGGGCGGCGTGGTGCCCAAGCAGTACATCCCCCACGTGGACAAGGGCAGCTTCGAGGCGCTGCAGCAGGGCGTCATCAGCGGCAACCCGGTGGTGGACATCATCGTGGAGCTGTACTTCGGCTCCTTCCACGCCGTGGACTCCTCCGAAATGGCGTTCAAAATCGCGGCCCGCAAGGCCATCCAGAAGGCGGTCAAGGAGGCGAAGCCCTGCCTGCTCGAGCCGATCATGGAGATCGCGGTGACGGTGCCGTCGGAGTTCATGGGCGACATCAGCGGCGACATGAACAGCCGCCGCGGCCGGCTCCTCGGCATGGACGCCGTGGGCGGCGGCCGCCAGGTCATCAAGGCGCTGGTTCCCGAGGCGGAGATCCTCCGCTACTCCACGGAGCTGCGCAGCATGACGCAGGGCCGGGGCAGCTATGAGCTGAAGTTCAGCCACTACGACGAGGTTCCGGACCACGTGGCGAAGGAGCTCATCGCGGCCTACGAGAAGACCCGCAGCGGCGAGGAAGAGGACTGATCCCAGCCCGAACACACGGGCCGGACGGGCAAGCGCCCTGTCCGGCCCGTTTTTTTGTTGGGAGAGGTGCGCCCTTCCCCCCGCAGGATGCGCCTGACCGCGGGCATTCCGACAAGAGATTGCCGCGGCGGCCCGGGGCTTTGGCGGGAACGAGATTGCCGCGCTTCGCTCGCAATGACCGCAGAAACGCGTGTCCTTTCGGCGGCTGCGGCGCTCACCGTCATCGCGAAGGAGCGCCAGCGACTAAAGCGATCTCGTTCTCGAATTGCCGCGAACGCGCGCGAAGGCCATTTCGGCGGTCAGGGCTTCTTCGCCCACCGGATCGCCTGGCGGACCAGGGTGCGGTAGTTGTCGTCGCCGAAGCTCAGCTTGTCGTGCCCGAGCTGGATGTAGCACACCTTGGCGTTTTTGTACTGGCGGGTCCAGGCCGCCTCGCGCTGCGCCTCGGGATGGTCCTCACCCACCAGCAGGTGGTTGTCCGGCTCCACGAGAAAGCCCTTGTAGGTCTCGTCGCGGACCACGAAGTCCTTCAGGCCGGCGGTGACGGGGTGCGCGGGATCCTCGATCTTGCAGGGAATGTCCACATCGTGCCGGTAGGTGGACGCGGGGATGGTCTTCCCGCCCACTTCTGTGTCCTTGAGGAAATACCGCGCCCCGATGATCTTCCAGTATTCGGGCCAGTCGTTGAACGCGGCGATGGCGTGGTGCAGCACGACCAGCCCCACGCCCCTGTCCAGCAGGGACAGGAAGTTGGCCTTGCGCTTCTCCGAAATCTTCTGGCTCATGTTGTAGAGCACGAGCACGTCGTAGGGCCAGGCGCTGATGTCCTCGAACACCTCGCTCTCGTCCTTCAGGTCGTGGAAGGTCACGTCGAGCTCCGTCATGGCGTCGAAAAGCGCCCGGAACTCCGGCTCGTCGAAGCTGTGCCCGCCGGTCACGACCAGCACGCGGGGCTTTGGGGTGGTGTCAGGGGCCTCTGCGCCCGCGCCGAGTCCCAGGCAGCAGGCGGAAAGGACGGCCAGGGTTGCCAGCATGGCATGTTCTCCTTTGTTCTCAGGAACCCGGCGCGCCGGGTTCGATCACAAGCGCGTTGTGGATGCCCAGCCCGCCAATTTTGGCGGTGAGCAGGCCGCCGTCCCAGGACCAGTCCAGCCCCTTGTCGTCGGGGGCGAGGAAGACCCTGGCCGGTTTTTCGGCGAGGGGAACGGTGACGGTGAAGGGGCCCGTGTCGGGTACGGACTCCGCCATGTGGCGGCTGGGGGACAGGTAGCCGCCGACGGACCGGTTGACCAGCTGGATGAGCGTGCGGCCGTCCTTCTTGCGGGCGGCCATCTCGACCCACCAGGGGCCGTCCACCCGCGCCATCGGCGCGGGGTTCAGGGCGGCGACCATTTCGCCGATGAAGCGGCGCAGGGCGGGGTAATGGGACTCGTAATAGCACCGGAAAACCGGCCCGTGGACGGCGACGACGGCGCCCCTGCCCACCCGGCGGCGGGTGGCCGCGGGGAAGTCCGCGCGGGCGTTCAGGGCGGGCTCCCGCTCGTTCAACATGAGCGCGAGCGCCTCGGCGTCCTTCAGGGTGACGGCCTGGTAGGGCCCCGACACGTTGACGGCCTCGCCGCCGACGGGCAGCCATCCCCCCTCCTCCGGCTTGCCCCGCTTCTCCACGCCCGAGACGGCGCCGTACTGCTCGGCGACCTGCGCGCCCGTGAGCAGCAGGCGTCCGCCGTTCTCCACGTAGCCCGGCAGGGCCTGGCGGACGGCGTCCGACACCTCGACTGCCTCGGGAATGATGACCACCGGGTATTCGGAGAGGCGTTTCAGCAGCGTGTCCTCGTTCAGGATGTCCGCGCTCAGGCCGTTTTCGAGCACGGCGTGCAGCGCGCCCTCCATGGCCCGGTTGGCCTGCGCGAAGTTGAACAGCGGGTCGTTGTGGAGGTAGTAGGCCGTCTCGCTGTGGAGGATGGCGACCTGGGGGATGGTCTCGGACTTGTGGCAGTATTCCTGGCGCTGGCGGCAGAACTTCGCCACGTCCGCGAGAATGTCCTGGTGCCACTCCGTGAGGCGTCCGGAGCGGTGGGGGTTGTCGTAGATGAACACCGAGCCGCCCTGCGCCAGGACGGTGGACAGCTCCTGGCAGAGGTGCTCCGCGTTCTTCATGGTCCAGCCCTGGTTGCCGGTCTGGAGGAAGGCCCAGGCCATGAGGTCCCAGGGCTTGCCGCGGCTGCTGATGAAGCGGCCCTCGGCCATGGCGCGCTCCGCGCCGAAGGAGGGGTCGAAGTCGCCGCTGAGGTAGTCAATGGGGGAGACAACGGCCTCCGGCATCCGCACGCTGTACATCCAGTTGCTGGTGACCATGCAGGTGGGCTTCAGGGCGTGGACCGCGTCCACATACCGGGTGACGTGGTTGACGAAGAGCTCCCGTTGGAAGGCCAGCCACTCGTGCCAGTGGGGGTCGTCCGCCTTGCGGGGGATTTCGGCGATGCCCGTCTTCTCCGTGAAGGCCTTCTGGCAGGCCTCGCTCCAGTCGGGCTGGCTGGCCCAGTTTTCGCCGTCAATCCACATCCCGTCAATGTCGTACTCCCGCACCACCTCCAGGAGCTGCGGGATCATGTACTCGTCATCGTAGGCGCTGAGCCGGCTGGTGTAGTTGGGGTCCGGTTTCCCCTGGGCGTTGATCCGCGCCCATTCGGGGTGAAGCTCGATGGCCCGCGAGTCCCACACGCCGGAGAAGTGGATGGAGAGCGGGATGCCCATGTCGCGGGTGACCTCGCGCCACACCTTCAGCGCGTCACCGACGATGCCCGGCGAGGGGGCCCCGACCTTGGTGGGGTATCCCGAATAGCCGGGATGCCCCTTGCAGTCGTACTGCACGAAATCGGGCTTGACCTTCTCCAGCATGGCCCGGATGTGATCGTAGGTGGACTCCCGGCCGAGCTCGGTGTCGGTGGCGCCGGGGTGGAGGTCGTAGTGCAGGCCGAAGAAGGCGTCCTCGTGCCAGTTATTGGCCGGCTCCGCGAACCCGCAGGGGGCCGCGAGCACGGCGAGCGCGCACAGGGCGAAGACGGACGACCGGTTTCGGGAGACTCTCATCGGCGGATCCTCTCGGTTGCGTCGGGTCTCAAGAATAGCACAGCCCGCGCCCCGTCCCGTCACTCGTGGCGCAGCGCCTCGACGGGGTCCATGTTGGCGGCGCGCAGGGCCGGGTAGATGCCGAAGATGATGCCGATGGAGACGGAGATGGAGAAGGCGATCATGGGCGCCCAGGGCGTGACGATGGTGGCCATTTCCGCGAAGCGCGAAATGAACCAGGGGATGACCAGGCCCAGCGCCACGCCGACCAGCCCGCCGGACCCGGAGAGGATGACGGTCTCGACGAGGAACTGGACGACGATGTCGCGCTTCTTGGCGCCCAGGGCGCGGCGGATGCCGATTTCCCGGGTGCGCTCGGTGACCGTGGCAAGCATGATGTTCATGATGCCGATGCCGCCGACGATGAGGGAGATGGCGGCGATGGCGCCCAGCACGGTGTTGAAGATTTGCTTGGTGCGCTCGGCCTGCCGCAGCAGCTCCAGGGGCACCAGCATTTCCCAGTCGGCCTTTTTGTGGTGGCGGGAGAGGATTTCGGCGACGACCCGGGCCGTCTCCTCCACCTCGTCCTGCGAGTCCACCTTGATGATGGCCTCATGCAGCTCGACCCGCTCGGCCTCGAAGCTGCCCGTGCTGCGGCGGATGAGCACCTCGCCGAAGTGGGACTTCGCGGTGCTCAGGGGGATGTACGCGCGCGGAGTGGCCGAGGACTCCCCCGGTTTCGAGGGGCCGCCCTCCCCGTTTCCCGGGGCGGCGGCGGCGGGGCCGGCGGCCTCCTGGCTGATGACGCCGATGACCACGTAGTAGTCGCTGCCCACGCGCACGCGCCCGCCGATGGGCGGGCTCAGGGGAAACAGGCCCGCGACCAGGGGCTCGCTGAGGACGCACACGTTGTGGTGCGAGCGCATCTCCGTCTCGGTGAAGTAGCGCCCCTCCAGCAGGGAGAGGTTCCGCATCTCGGGGTACCAGGGCACGGTGCCGACGATTTCGGCGTCCATCTTCTGCGTTGCGTTCCAGACCCGCTGGCGGATCACCCGGCCGGGGACGACCACGGTGACGCCGGGGATGCTGTCGCGGACGCGGGCCATGTCGTCGTAGGTGAGGCCGTACTCGCTCACATAGCTCCGCTGGGCGGAGACCTTCTGCTCCTCCGAGGGCTTGACGCTCTTGAGGAGGATGTTGCTGCTGCCGAGGCGCCGGATCTGCTCCTGGGCCTCGTAGCTGGCACCCTCGCCGACGGCGAGCATGGCGATGACGGAGCAGACGCCGAACACGATGCCCAGCACGGTGAGCAGGCTGCGCAGGCGGTGCATCCACAGGCTCTTGAATCCCAGGCGCACGGTGCGCCAGGGGGAGCTGACGCGGAGCGACAGGCGGCCGCGGGTGTGGAGGAGTTCGCCGATGTCAGCCATTGCGGCGGTCCTCCTCCACGCGCCCGTCGCGCAGGCGGATCACGCGCTGGGCGCGCGCGCCGATGCCCTCGTCGTGCGTGACCATGATGATCGTCATGCCCTGCCCGTGCAGCTCGTCGAAAAGCGCCAGGATCTCCTGTCCCGACCGGGAGTCCAGGTTGCCCGTCGGCTCGTCGGCCATGAGGACCAGCGGGGAGTTGGCCAGGGCGCGGGCGATGCCCACGCGCTGCTGCTGGCCGCCGGACAGCTCGAAGGGCTTGTGGTAGACCCGCTCCCCCAGCCCCACGCGCTCCGCGAGGGCGACGGCGATCCCTCGGCTCTCGTCGGGGTGGCGGCCCTGGTAGTACAGGGGCACCTCGATGTTCTCGACCACGTTGAGCTGCTGGACCAGGTTGTAGGACTGGAAGATGAACCCGAGGCAGGCCCCGCGCACGGTGGACAGGTCGTCGTCGTTGAGGGTGGAGACATCCAGCCCGTCCAGGAGGTACTTCCCGGCGGTGGGGCGGTCGAGGCAGCCGAGCAGGTTGAGCATGGTGGACTTGCCGCAGCCGGAGGGCCCCATGATGGCGGCGTACTCGCCCTTCTCGACCACGAGGGAGACGTCGTCGAGGGCGTTGAAGGACACCGACCCCATGCGGTAGGTCTTGGTGACCCGCTGAAGCTCCACCATGGTTTCCGCCTGCATCATTGCTCCGCCGGTTTTTCGGGGGTTCCGCCGGATTCCGGGCGTTTCTCTCGCGTTGCCTTTTCCGCCTTGTCTTTGCCTCCCCTCTTCCCTTCCTCCGCGCTCTTTCCTTCCTTTTCCCCCGGCGCTGCGGCGCCCCCCGGGAGGGCGGGCGCCCGCAGCAGGACCGTGTCCCCCTCCTCCACCCCGCTCTTGATCTCCGCCATGGTAAGGCCCATGGCGCCCGTTTCCACGGGGCGCTCCTCGACCCCGAGGGCGGTCTTGACAAAGCACACCTGGCGTTCGTTGCGGATGCTGACGGCCTGAATGGGCGTCTGGAGCACGTTTTCGTGGCGCTCCACGAGGATTTCGGCCTCGGCGCTCATGCCGGGCCGCAGCCATTTGGGGGCCTCGTCAAGGTAGACCTTTGTCTCATAGACCTTGACATCGGGGTTCATCCAGCGGTTTGAGGTGTCCGGAAGCGGGGCGATGGAGTGGACCACGCCCGTGAGGGTCTCGGCGGGGAACGCGTCCACACGGACCCGAACTTTCTGTCCGGATTTCACCTGCTGCACGACGGACTCATGGACCTTGACGGTGAGGGCGAGCACGCTCATGTCGGGAATCGTGATCAGCACCTGGCGCTCGCGCACGTTGGCGCCCGCCTCGATGATCTCCTCGCGGTAGGAGCTCTGCCCGGTGCCGTAGATGACCAGCCCCGGCTTCACGGCGCGGATGACGCACTTCTCGATCTGTTCGGCGATTTCCTCGCGCTTGCGCGTCTGAAGGAGGTGCCGGGCCTCTGCGGAGACGCGGTCGGCCTCCTCCTGCGCCGTCCGCGAGATGGCCATGCGCTCGTCCCGGCGCAGCTTGCGCAGGGTTTCCTGATAGTCGGAAACCAGCTTCTCCACCATCTTCGGGAAGGCGTACTTGGTGAAGAGCTCCTTGCTGGTCTGGGCGGTTTCGAGGGCGATCACCTTGCGGTCATAAGCGGCCTGGTCGCTGTCAAGCTGGTTCTTGGTTACAAACTCCTTCTCAAAGAGCCGCTTTGTCCCCTCCAGTTTCACCTGGGCCAGGCTGAGATCCTGGTCGGCCAGGACCAGGTCGTTCTCAAGTCCCCGGATTTTCTGGCGGGCCTCGCCGTCCCCCAGGTTGTCCAGTTTCACGATGGCCATGACATCTATGGGGGGCGCGACCGGCTCCAGCGCCTCGACCGGCTCCGGCACCTCGACCGGCTCCGGTGGCTCGGCCGGCTCCGGTGGCTCGGCCGGCGCCTGTGCGGCCTCCTGCGCGGTTTCCTCCTCCTGCGGGGCATCCGAACTTCCGGGGGCGGCCGCGGACGGGCCGCCACTTTCCGGAGCCTGGGAGGATCCGTTCTGTTCGGCAAGCAGACGGGCGGCCTCCTCAATCGTCTGGGCCTCGGCGACGATTTTCGCCGCCAGCTCCTCGCCGACATAGGCGGCCAGGTCCATTTTCGCGAACTTCACGGCGAGTTCGGCCGCCTTGATGGTGCTCTCGTTGTCTATGAGCTGGATGTCGTACTGTTCCTTGGCGCGCGTGAGGGCGGCGAGGGAGGTCTGGAAGTCCAGCTCCTGCGAGACCTGCTGGTCGAGAAGCTGCTTGGAGTCCAGCTCGATCAGCACCAGCCCCTTCTCGACGTCCTCCGGGGTGATCATCTTCCCCTCGTCCACGATGGAGAGGATCTTGGTGGCGCCCTGCACCTCGCAGAGGATTTCCAGCTTGTCCTTGGCCTCGACGCTTCCGCCCTCGACCACGGTCACGTCCAGGGGTCCGCGCACCACGCGGAAGGTGGCGGCGGTGGAGGACTGCGGCGCGAGCTCGCGGGAGGCCAGCCGCCATCCCGCGTAGCCGAGCAGGCCGAGGACGAGCGCGGCGGCGAGCCAGCGGCGCAGTTTCCGTTTTCGGGGGGGGCTATTCGGTTGTTGGGGCGGCATGATCCGTCACTTCCTCCCAGCGGCCGTCCTTCTTGATGTAAAGGATGCCCATGTCTTTCCAGAACTGGAGGCGCGCGACCGTGTGGCCGATGACGGCCGCCGTCAGCGAGTTCTGGGATTTGATGAGGTCGTTGCGCGCGTCCACCTGGTCCTGGGCGGTGGCCATGCCCAGCTCCGCAAGGAGGTCCTGCTCCTCGACGCGGCGCTCGCTCAGGTGCACGCTTTCCAGCGCGATTTCGTGGCTCTGCCGGGCCTGCTCCAGGTTGCGCCAGGACGCCTGCACGCCCAGTTTCACGTTGTCCTCGGCGAGGCTGCGCTCGCGCAGGGCGCTTTCCCGGCTGATCACCGCGGAGCGGTAGGCGTTCCGGATGGCCTTGCGGTCGAACACCGGGTCCACGTCCAGGCCCGCGCTCCACACCATGCGCCGGAAGTCCAGGTCGTCCCAGTCGTTGTTGCCCACCGACTTCACCGAGGCGCTTCCCACGAGGTCCAGACGCGGCAGAAGGCTGTTCTGCGCGACCCGCAGGCGGCGTTCGGCGTCCTCCGCGGCGTCGCGGGCGTTCTGCAGGTCCAGCCGCGCCTCCAGGGCGACGCGCACGGCGTCCTCGGAGGCGATCTTCGGGTGCAGCAGTCCGCCCTCCCGCAGGGCCGTCAGTTCCGCGTCGTCCAGCCGGAGGTTGGTGTCCGTCGAGAGGCCCAGCGTGATCTTGAAGCGGTCCAGATCCTGATAATACTGCCGCACGGCGTTGGTGTAGCCGTTTTCGTTTTCCAACTGCGCCTGGCGCAGGCGGCCCAGGTCGGCGGGGCGGCTCAGCCCCTCCTCCACGAAGGCCTTCTGCCGCTCGACGCTCTGCCGGAAGCCCTGGAGGCCGCTCCAGGTGTTGCGGATGATCTCGCGGCGCTGGAGGATGTCGTAGTAGTCCGAGCAGACTTCCACCGTGAAGTCCTTGCGGTACTGGGTGAACTCGCGCAGGGCGTAGAGGACGTCGCGCTCCGCCTGCGTCAGGTTCTCGAGTGTCACGGCGGACCCCGCGCCCCGCAGCAGGGGCTGCGTGATCTCCGCCGTCAGGGTGGACGAGCTCTGCTCCCGGGGCAGGCCCGTGAGATAGCGCAGGAAGTTGGAGGTGAGCCCCACGGCGATCCGGGCGCCGCCCGCCGCGAGCAGGCTCACGCCCACGGAGGCCTGCCCGTCCACACTGCGCTCGTCCACAATGTGGGTCTCGGGGTCGTTGAGCCCGGCGAGGTCGCCCGACGCCTCCACGAGGTCGGCATACGACCGCAGGAGGGCGCCTGGGGTGTTCGTGAGGGCTTCCAGCTCCGGCACGCTCTGGCGGTAGGCCTTGAGTGCCGCGGCGAAGTCGCTGTCCGTCACCACGTCGCGCGTGGTGCGGTTGTAGGCGGCCGACCCGCGCCCGGAGAAGATCGGGTCGAACTCGTGCCGGGCCAGCGTGAGCCGGAGCGCCTGGAGGTAGAGGGACTCCTTGCGGCCCTGGTAGGTGCGGTTGCGGCTCACCGCAAGGTGCAGCGCCTGCTCCAGGCTGACCACGGGCCAGCCGCGCTCGTCGCGCATTCCCTCGCCGAGCCCCGCATCGTTCTCCTCCACCTTGGGAAGCGTGTCCAGGATGCCATCGTCCAAGGTCTGCTCAATGGTGAACTCGGGGTCCATTCCGGGCACCTCGCCCGTCTTTTCCCGGATGATTCCATAGGCTTCCCGGTCCGCCTTCTCCACCATGCGCTTGGTGGAGCATCCCGGGGTGCCCAGCAGAACGGGAATCAGCAGGGCCGCAAGCGCCCGCGCGGCGCGGTCGTTGCGGTGTGCATGTGAAGGGCGCAAGAACATGGAGTATCCTGAATCCACGGGTGGAAAGGGTAATCTTACCCGAACTACGACTGTTAAGCGCAATTCGGGGTTTCACCGGGGCTGCCATCCGCCCCCACCGGTCACTGTCCCGGAAACGCCTCCAACCATTCAAAGGGTGACGCAGGGCCGGGAATACACCAAGTAGACGGGACGTTTTCGACTTTAACTGCTGGTCAAGGGAGAACACTGACATGAAGAAGAAAGTGGCGGTGGTCGGCGGAGTGGCCGGGGGCATGAGCTGCGCGGCCCGCATCAAACGGCTGGACCGGGATGTGGAGGTGGTGGTGTTCGAGAGGGGCCCCGACGTCTCCTTCGCCAACTGCGGCATGCCGTATTACATTGGCGGCGTGATCAGGAGCCGTGCGGCAATGGCCGTGCAGACGCCGGCGGGCCTGAGTGCCCGCTACGGGCTGGACATCCGCACGCGCCACGAGGTCGCCGCTGTGGACACGGCGGCGAAAACCGTGCGCGTGCGCGCCCTGGGCTCCGGGGAGGAGTTTGAGGAGGCCTACGACGCCCTGGTGCTGGCCACGGGGGCCGAGCCCCTCCGGCTGCCCGTGCCGGGCGCGGACCTGTCGCATGTCCACGCGCTGAACAACCTTTCGGACATGGACCGCATTGCGGAGGCCGCCGCCAACGCGAAGACCGCCTGCATCATCGGCGGCGGCTTCATCGGCCTGGAACTTGCCGAGAACCTGCACGCCCGGGGGCTCAAGATCACGATTGTTGAGCTGATGGACCAGGTGCTGGCGCCCATGGACAAGGAGATGACCGCCCCCCTGCTCCAGGAGCTCGAAATCTACGGCGTGGACACGCGCCTCGGCGATTCCGCCACGGCGATTGAGCCCGGCGCGGTCACGCTGAAATCCGGCGCCCGCGTGGACGCGGACCTGGTCTGCATGTGCGCCGGCGTGAAGCCCCGGTCGGCTCTGGCGGCCGCGGCGGGCATCGAGACCGGCCCCCGCGGGCACATTGTTGTGGACGGGCGGATGCGCACGAGCGCGCCGGACGTGTACGCCGTGGGCGACGCGGTGCAGAGCCGCTGCACGGTCAGCGGGGAACCGGTGGCCATTCCGCTGGCGGGGCCGGCGAACCGACAGGGGCGCATTGCCGCGGATGTCATTTGCGGCCGCGACTCTGAATACATTGGCATCCAGGGGTCGAGCATCGTCAAGGTCTTCGACGTCGCCGCCGGACAGACTGGCCTGACGGAGAAGCGGTTGAAGGCCCTCGGCCTCCCCTACCGCCGGGCGTACCTGCACCCTTCCCAGCACGCCGGATACTATCCCGGCGCATATCCCGTGGACATCAAGCTGCTCTTCTCGCCCGAGGGGAAAATCTACGGGGTCCAGGCCACGGGCGCCGAGGGGGTGGACGTGGTGGTGGACACCATCGCCACGGCCATGCGCGGCGGCCTCACGGTCTACGACCTGGAGGAGCTGGAGCTGGCCTATTCCCCGCAGTGGGGCGCCGCCAAGCACGGCGTCAACATGACGGGCTTCGTCGCGGCCAATATCCTGCGCGGCGACATGGACGTGGTGGAGCCCGATGCGATTCCCGGGGACGCCTTCCTGCTGGACGTGCGCAAGCCCGAAGAGGCCGCCCTGGGGATGATCCCCGGCGCGACGGTCATCCCGGTGGACGAGTTGTCCGGCCGGCTGGACGAGCTGCCCCGCGACCGCGCCATTGCCGCCTACTGCGGCGTCGGCCTGCGCGCCTACATCGCCTGCCGGCTCCTGACCCAGGCCGGGTTCGCCGCCGCAAACATCAACGGCGGGTTCACCACCTGGCGGGCCTTCAACCCGCCCCCGGCAGGCCAGTCCTGAGAGTTGGTTGGGATCTGGCACAAACGGTGCATTGTTCGCGGGCACGAGATGGCTTCGCGTCGCTCGCCATGACGGGTTGACCGCCGGTTCATTACGAAACCGCCGGCCACTCCGTCATTGCGGACGTAGTGACGCAACCTCTTGTCGGAAGGACCACGGCCGCCTCCCTCGTTCCCCTGTCCAAGATTTGCCGTCAGTCCCATAGTTTGACACTCTCCGGGCGTTGTGCGAGTCTTATGGGGACACAACCCCCGGGAGGTCAGACCATGCACCGGTTTTTCTGCGTCCTGTTCGCCCTGTCTGCCGTTCTTTGCGCCGTTCCCGCCGTGGCGGACGAGTACCCTGTCGTTCCCCTGCGGGACAACTGGCGGCTGCACACGGCGGACGGGCTGGCCGCCGACGGCGCGGCCCTGTCTTCCCCCGGGTTCGACACCACCGGGTGGCACCCCACCACGGTGCCCAAGACCGTGCTGTCCGCGCTGGTGGACAATGGCGTCTATCCCGACCCCTATTTCGGCGTGAACATGAAGAGTATCCCCGGCTATCAGGACGGCGCGTGGCTGCGGATGGCCGATGACAGCCCCTTCCGGTCGTCGTGGTGGTTCCGCACGGAGTTCACCGGGCCCGCCATCAGCGAGAACGAGCAGGTGACCCTCCACTTCGACGGCCTGAACTACAAGGCGAACATCTGGCTGGACGGCGAGAAGATCGCCGGGGAGGACACGGTCCAGGGCATGTTCCGCCGCTTCGAGTTCAACGTGACGAAGCAGGTGTTGAACAACCTCAACCCCCATGTGCTTGCCGTGGAGATCATCCCGCCGGGGCTGGTGCCGGACAAGAAGTACGGCACGAAGCAGATCGAGGCGACCACCGGGTGGGACGACCACAACCCCCAGCCCCCGGACGGAAACATGGGCCTCTGGCAGCCGGTCTATCTGCGGGTGCAGGGGGCCGTTTCCCTCTGCAACCCCTATGTGGAGACCAAGCTGGCGCTGCCGGGACTGGAGGAGGCGCGCCTGACCGCGTCGGTTTTCGCGCGGAACAACACGCCCGACCCCGTCACCACCACGGTGTCCGTGCTGTTCCAGGACCTGGCTTTCGCGCAGGAGGTGTCCCTCGCGGGCGGCGAGACCCGGGAGGTCTTTTTCCGTCCGGAGGAATGGGGCGCGCTGGTGGTGAAGAACCCCCGCGTCTGGTGGCCCCACCCCCTCGGCCCGCAGGAACTCTACGACATCGAGTTTGGCTTGATTCTGGGGGACAAGGTCCGCACCCGTTTCGGCATCCGCGAGATCACCACGGCCATTGACGACGACAACTGGCGCTACTACATGGTCAACGGGCGGCGGGTCCTCATCCGGGGCGGCGCGTGGATGACGACCGACATGCTCCTCAACCTGTCCCGCGACCGCTACGAGACCCTCATCCGCTACGCCCGCGAGGCCAACCTGAACATGCTCCGCTCCGAGGGATTCTCCATCCGCGAGACGGAGGACTTCTACTCCCTCTGCGACGAGCTGGGCGTCATGGCCACGCAGCAGCTGTTCGGCCGCAGCATCCCCGACGAGTCCCTCGCCCTTGCCTGCGTCGAGGACACCCTGCTGCGCGTCCGCAACCACCCCAGCCTCGCCCATTTCCTCGGCCACGACGAGACCTTCCCCACCCCGGCGCTGGACGAGGGCTACCGCGGCCTCATTGAAAAGCACCGGGTGAACCGCACCTACCAGCCCCATTCCGGCACCTTCAACATCATGACCCGCAAGAAGACCGGCGGCACGCGCACGGGCACGCGCGAGCTCTGGACCTATGCCAGCCCCGCGCACTACTACTTCACGGAGCGGAAGCAGGACGTGGCCTGGGGCTTCGCCCAGTCCGGCGGCATCGGCGGCATCCTCGCCCCCCGCGACAGCCTGCGCCAGATGATGCCCGCCGACCAGCTCTGGCCCGCCATGAAGACCGAGGCGTGGTCCCTGCACACCGTCACCCAGGGCGCGGAGTACTTCAACGTCGTCCTCCAGATGATGGACGCCCAGTACGGCGCGCCCGCCGACCTGGAGGCCTTCTGCAACCGCCTCTACGCCATGAACTACAACAGCGCGCGCGGCATGTTCGAGGCCTTCGGGAAGAACCGCTACGCCGCCACGGGCATCACCACCTGGAAATACAACGCCGCCTGGCCCGCCGCCCTCACCTGGCAGTATGTGGACTGGTACGGACGCGCCACCGCCGCCTATTACGGCGCGAAGAAGGCGTGCGCCCCCGTCCACGCCCTCTACGCCCACAACGACGGGGAGGTCTATGTCACCAACAGTTTCTACGAGCCGAAGGAGGGACTGAAGGTCATTGCCGCGCTCTACGGAACCGACGGCGCGCCGGTGGGGAATGCGCAGGAGGCCGCTGTGGACCTCGGCGCCGATGAGGTGAAGAAAGCCTTCGCCGTGGAGGTTCCGGAGTCCCTCGGGTCGCCCCGGTTCCTGAAACTGGAGCTGCGCGACGCCGCCGGGGCATTGGTGTCGGACAACTTCTACTGGCTCTCCGCGACGCCGGACATCCCCGGCCGCGATCTGGAGATGCTGGGCGGCGGTTTCAAGGTCGAGCCGAAGAGCATGGCGGACTTCAAGGCCCTGGCGGACCTGCCCAAGGTCACCCCGGCCGCGGAGCTGAAACAGACCCGCGACGCGGAGGGCCTGCGGCTGGAGGCGGCCGTGTCCAACCCCTCCCCCCATGTGGCGTTTCTGGTGCAGCTGGCCGCCACGGCTCCGGGCACGGGCCTGGAGATCGGCCCCACCTACTGGTCCGAAAACTACTTCAGCCTCCTCCCCGGCGAAACCCGCGCCGTCACCGCGTTCGTGCCCGCCTACGCCCTCCCGAAGGGAGAGGCCGCCCTCCGCGTGACCAACTACAACGCCGCGCAATAGCTGCGCTGCAATGGCCCGGGGCGCCGGGTACGTATGGGTTTTCGTGTCCGCTCCAGGGCGCAGCAAGCAGCGCCCCTACGAGAGGCGTGCTTGTTATGACCCACGGCGAGCGCATGTAGGGGCGCTGCTTGCTGCGCCCTCTTCGTTCACGCATAACGTCCTCATCCGGTGGCCATTGACAACTCCTGCGCTTCCGGCGCCTATTCCTGCCCGCCCGCCGGGTCTTCGGCGGCGGTGTCGAGGCCGAAGAGGGCGGCGAGTTCCAGGTCGCGCTTGAATTTGGCGCGTTTGGAGGGGTCGGTGCGGTGGGCGATGAGGCGGGCAGGGCTGCCGGCCCACATTTCGCCGGGGGGCACGTCCTTGGTGACGACGCTGGCGGGGCCGACGACGGCGTCGGCGCCGATGGTGACGCCGGGCATGACGTAGGCGCGGCCGCCGATGTAGGCGTTGTCGCAGACGGTGATGGGCTCGGTGACGTGGGGGGTGAGGCGCCAGTGGACGTCGGTGCCCTGGAAGAGGTGGTTGGTGTCGCGGAGGACGCAGTGGGGGCCGATGAAGACGCCATTGCCGATGTGGAGGTTGCTGTTGCTGAGGAGGAGGGCGTAGTCGCCGATCTCGACGTTGTCGCCGAGGACGATGACGCCGCCCTTGTGGGTGCGGAAGACGAGGTTGTTGCCGAAGCAGCAGCCGGACCCGGCCTCCACCCTGCCCTTGATCTCCGTCTGCAGGCCGAGGAAGCGCGCGCCGTCGCCGAGGACGGCGAACTTCTTCCGCAGCCGCTTCTCGCGCATTCCGATGATCCAGTCCGTGAGGCTCATGCGGTGTCTCCTCCCGCGCGCGGGGCGTTGTCCAGCGCGGCCAGCATCTCCGCGACGCTTGTGAAGCGCTCGCGGGGTTTCCCGAGGGCGGCGCCCCGGGCCTGTTCGGCGGCGTCAATGACGCGCCAGTCGGTGAAGGACACGACCCGCACGCCGCGCGCGCGCAGGAGGGCGCGCAGGGCCTCCGTGTCCGGTTCGGGGCAGGGTGCGAGCCGGGCGGTGTCCGTCAGGACGGACTTCACAGTCTCCAGGCTGTCGGCTTTGTTGGTTCCGATGACGCCCGTGGGCCCGCGCTTGATCCATCCGGCGGCGTAGAGGCCGGGCACGGTCCGGCCGTTGTCCTCGACGCAGCCGAGGGTGTTGGGGACCACGCCGCCCTTGTCGTGGAACGGCGCGCCCGGCAGGGGCAGGCCGCGGTAGCCGATGCTGCGGAACACGAGGCCGCAGTCGAGGGAAAAGGTCTCGCCGGTGGCCCAGGGCTTCTGGTGGAAGGCGGGCCCGGCGAGACGGTTGCGCTCCAGCAGGATGCGCTCCACGGCTCCGTGGCCCTCCAGGGCGTGCGGCCCGGCCAGGAACCGGAAATGGACGCGCCGCCGCGCGGCGGGGTCGGCGGGGCGCGCGGCGAATTCCCCGAGAATCTCCAGGATGCGCGCCAGCTCGGGGGTGGTAATCTCCTCCACGCTCTCAGGGTTCAGCGCCAGTTCCGCGGGGTCCACCACCGGCTGGCAGCCGGGGATGTCGCCGATCTCCTTCAGTTCCGAGAGGGTGAACTTCACCTGCGCGGGCCCGCGCCGGACCAGCAGGACCACGTCGCGGACCCGGCTCTCGGCGAGGGCGTCCAGGGCGTGCCCGGCGATGTCCGTGGCCGCGAGGGCCTCCGGGGGCAGGCACAGGATGCGGGCGACGTCGAGGGCGACATTCCCCGCGCCGACGATGACCGCCGTCTCCTTCGAGAGGTCGAAGCGGGCGTCGCGGAAGTCCGGGTGGGCGTTGTACCAGCCGACAAACTCCGTGGCAGTGTGGCTGCCGGGGAGGTCCTCGCCGGGGACGCCCATGCGCTGGTCCGCCTCCGCGCCGTAGGCGAGGATGACGGCGTCATGGAAGCTCCGCAGCTCCTCCAGCGACATATCGCGCCCGATCTCCACGTTGCCAAAGAACGCAAAGCGCGGGTGGGCCGCCGTGCGCTCGAAGACCTTCGTGACCGTTCGGATTTTCGGGTGGTCCGGGGCCACGCCGCCGCGCACCAGCCCGAAAGGCACGGGCAGGCGCTCAAAGAGGTTCACCTCGCACACGACCAGCGACTTCAGCAGGTGGTCGGCGGCGAAGAAGCCGCTCGGGCCGCTGCCGACCACGGCCACGCGCAGGGGGCGTTCCTGTGTTCCGAGAATGCTCATCCAACCAGTCCAACGGGGGTTGTTCACGCGCCGGGGGCGCGGCGGGCGCAGTGTAGCAGAAACACCGCCGGGGTGTCATTCCCTTTCCGGTGGGGACCGTCATTGCGAAGGAGCGCCAGCGACTGAGGCAATCTCTTGTCGGCAGCGCGTCGGCGGAAGGCTTGGCGGGAACGAGATGGCGTCGCTTCGCTCGCCATGACGGGGTGACCGGGGCTGTGGCGGGCACGAGATGGCCGCGCTTCGCTCGCCATGACGGGGTGGCCGAAATCGTAGACGCGGCATCTTGCCGCGTTCTTCGGGTCCACCAACGGCCCCAAGAACGCGGCAAGATGCCGCGTCTACCTTGAAGGCAGATCGCCGCCTAACCGTCACTCCCTCTCCGGGACGAACGACACCTTTGCGCCCGTCCCGAGGCCCAGGCGGCGCGCGGCGCTGCCGTCGCGCAGGGCCACCTCCAGGCGGCCCGTGCTGCCCGTGACGGCAACCAGCCCGCCGGGGTCGGCATCGCCGTAGGTGCGGCGGACGGGGATGCGGACGGGGTCGCCGGGAAGCTCCACGACCACGGTCCCCCGGAGCTCCTCCCCGCCGGGGAGGTTCGTGACGGCGTTGCCGAATCGGTCCACATGCAGGACCTCGCCGGACATTCTTCCGGATGCAT
Organism: Candidatus Hydrogenedentota bacterium; assembly: GCA_012730045.1. Taxonomy (NCBI): domain Bacteria; kingdom Pseudomonadati; phylum Candidatus Hydrogenedentota; species Candidatus Hydrogenedentota bacterium. The sequence goes on from JAAYBR010000143.1 coordinate 182,303, forward strand.
CCTTCGCGGGTTCGGGGAGGTAGAGCCGCAGTGGGCGCTCCTCCGCAGGCGGGCCGAGGCTCTCCACGGGATTCCCCAGGGCGAGCCAGGCGGCGGCGGGGGCGAACACGTCGCGCCCATGAAAGGTGGCCCCGCGGCGTTGCGGAAATAGCGGGCACCGCTCAATGACATGCACCGCCTCCGGCGGCGTCCGCCGGAAGAACAGCGAGCACAGGCCGTTGTCGGGGAAGACCAGCGTGTGCCCACCCGCCCGCGCGGCCAGGGGGCGGCGCGTTGTGCCGACGCCGGGGTCCACCACGGCGACATGCACCGCGCCCGCCGGAAACTCCGGCAGGGCGGCGTCGAGGAACAGGGTGGCCTCCACGAGGTTCTGCGGCGCGATTTCGTGGGTCAGGTCCACCACCGTCACCTCGGGACACCCCCGGAGCAGCACGCCCTTCATCGCGGCGACATAGGGGTCGCGCGTGCCGAAATCCGTCGTGAGGGTGACCAGTGCGGGCGTCATGCCTCCCCCCTACTCCGCCATGCCCGACTTGACCGCCTCCACGGGCCGGCCGACCCGCTCGTCCAGATGCACCTGCGGCAGCGCCGAGGTCTCCGAGACGATCTCGCGGGTGCCGTCGGGCAGCAGGATAAACGTGTCCTCGGACTTCACGCCGACGCCGGAGGGGTTCCAGGCGAAGGCCGATCCGAAGGGAACGTCGAGGCCGAAATGCGCCTTGAGCTTCGCGGGCCAGAACGTGTCCAACACGGGGAAGGGGCAGCCCGGCACGGCCTTGCAGGTGCGGCCCGCGTAGCCCGTGGCGCCACCCTGGTGGTGGTTGTGCCACTCGTTCTCCGGGAAGCCCATGCGGACATAGGCGTCGCGCAGGACGTCAAACACCTCGCCGAGCGTGCGGCCCGGCACGGTGGCCTCCTGCACCAGGGCGTCCACCGCGCAGACGCGGTCGTAGGCGTCCGCAATCCCCGGGGGGAGGTCGCCGACGCGCTTGAAGCGGGTCAGGGAGACCACCAGCCCCTCGCGGAGGAAGCAGCCGACGACCATCACATAGCCGCGCACGCGGACCTCGTCGAGCCCCGTGCCGACGAGGGGGCCGACGGTGGGCAGCGGATGGCGGTATCTGGCGATGCGGCCGTCCGCGGCGACCAGCGACACGGGCACCTGGCAGCGGCGCAGGGCACCCTCATGCGCGAGGGCGGCGGCAATGTCCGCCTCGGGCATCCCCTCCTCAATCGCGTCGAGGGTCGCCGTCATGGCTTCCGCCGCCAGCATGCCGAGCACGCGGTACTTGCCCAGCTCCTCCTCCGTGAGCAGGGCGCGCAGCACGGCCAGATCGCCGTGGACGTTCGGGCCGAGGGAGCCGTCGTCGGAGACGTTCTTCCCCTGAAAACGCGCGGCCGCAGCCTGCGCCGGGGTCGAGGTGAACCAGACATAGTCCACGGCCCCGCAGCCCAGCACGCCCAGTTCCTCGTCGAGGATGCGGGGCTTCTCGATGGTGTCGCCGACGAAGCAGGCCGCGCCCTCGCGGGGGACATAGAGCGCGTTCGAGCCCAGATCCGCGTGGGTCCAGATGAAATTGCGGCGGCCGCCCGTCGCCATGGCGAAGTTGTCGGGCCGCGACAGCAGCACGCCGTCGAGCCCCTTCTCCCGCAGCCAGGTCTGCACAAGGGCCTGCCGGACGCTGAAGAGTTCCTTGTCGTTCACGGGGTCAGTCTCCTTTGGGCTAAGCGCCGAGGGTTCCGACCCGGCGCAGGAAATCCGCGTACACGCCCACGCCGCGCATGAGCGTGGGCAGGTGCTGCCGCTCGTTGGGGCCGTGGATGCCGTCGTCCGGCAGGGCGAAGCCGAGCATGATCGAGTCCACGCCGAGTTTCTGCTGGAAGAAGGCGACCACGGGCACGCTGCCGCCCTCGCGCGTGAAGAGGGGCTTCTTCCCGAAGGCCGCCTCCAGGGCGTCCGCGGCGGCGCGCATGAAGGGCGATTTGCGGTTCATCACCGCGCCCGGCCCCAGAGAGTGGCATTTGAGGTCCCAGGACACGTCTCTGGGAAGGGCCTCCGCGAGGAAGTCGCGGAGCATGGCCTCCATCTCCTCCGGGCGCTGGTCGGGCACGAGGCGCATGGAGAGTTTCGCCGACGCCCGCGCGGGCAGGACTGTTTTGGCGCCCTGGCCGGTGAAGCCGCCCCAGATGCCGTTGACCTCCAGCGTGGGGCGCGCGCCCACGCGCTCCATGGTGGTGTAGCTCTTTTCGCCCTGGAGCGCCGCCGCGCCCGTCATGGCCATCCAGTCCTCCGGCGAGAAGGGCGTCTCGCCGATGAGCGCGCGCTCCTCGGCGTCCAGGGGCTGCACGCGGTCGTAGAAGCGCGGCAGGGTGACCCGGCCGTCGGCGTCGTGCAGGGCGGCGAGGGTCTCCGCCAGCACATGGATCGGGTTGCGGACCGAGCCGCCGAAGAGGCCGCTGTGCAGGTCGTGGCCCAGGGTGCGGACCTCCAGCTCGAAATAGGCGAGGCCGCGCAGGGCGTACACGATGGACGGCGTGTCCGGCGCGTGGACCCCCGCGTCGCAGTTCAGGACCACGTCGCAGGCGAGCATTTCCTTGTTCGCGTCCATGAATTCCGGCAGGTGCTGCGAGCCGATCTCCTCCGCCCCCTCCAGCAGGAACTTCAGGTTGACCGGGTAGGCCTCGCCCGCGTCGCGGAGGGCCTCCAGCCCCTTGAGCAGGGCGAAGAGCTGGCCCTTCATGTCCGACGCGCCGCGCGCGTAGATGAAGTCCCCGCGCACGTCGCCGTCAAAGGGGCCGCTGTCCCACTCGTTCAGCGGGTCCACGGGCTGCACGTCGTAGTGTCCGTACACCAGCACCGTTGGCCGGTCCCCCGCCTTCAGCCACTCGGCGCGCACGATGGGATGCAGGGGCGTCTCGTGCAGGGTCACGGCGTCCATGCCCAGCCCGCGCAGGCGGTCACACAGCCACTCCGCCGTGCGGCGCACGTCGCCCGCGTGCTCGGGCAGCGTGGACACGCTGGGAATCGCCAAAAACTCCCGCAGTTCCGCCAGAACCTTCGGGGGGCACGCGCCCCCGGCGCCGTTTTCGCTCATGGATTATGCCTTTCCTTTGCGGTAAAAAAACGCGGGGCGGCAAGTGACGCGCACCCGCCGCCCCGGAAAACTCCTGTGGGGACTGGGAATTACAGGCCCGCGGCGTCCAGGCCGACCACCAGCCAGTTGCCGCCCTCGTTCGCAAACGTCAGCTCCAGGGTGACGGAGCCCGCGACGGTGTTCACGTCAATCGGGTACACCGTGGCCTTGTCGCCTTCCAGCTTGATCTCCATGTCCGTGGTGAGGATCTCGGCGCCCTCGAGGTAGCCCATGTCCTTGGCGTCGGACAGGAAGGACTGCGCGCCCGCCTTGTCCTTCCAGTCATAGTGCTCGAAGTTGCCGGAGAAGAAGGTCATGACCTTGTCAATGTCCTGCGCCTCCATGGCCACCTTCCACGCCGCGATCTGGTCCTTGATGGCGTCCTCGGGGCTCTTCTTCGCCGTCGTGGCGCAGCCCGTCATCACCGCCGCAAGCACGCACAACGCAACCGACATCACCGCAAGTTTCTTCATGTTCCCGTCTCCTTGTGTTTAAGGGTTCAGCCCACATGCCCGTCCGTGGCACGAACTTCAAATATAGCCCACAGACCGCCCCCGCTGCAAGCGGCGGGAACAGGCCTGGATCGCCGGACAAGACGATGTGAGAGCCGTAGCCGGGGCGAGCAAGAGATTGCTTCAGGCGCTCCGCGCCTTCGCAATGACGGGAAAATGCCCGTCATGGCGAGCGAAGCGAAGCCATCTCGTTCCCGCCAACGCCCTGACAGACACGGCAATCCCCTGTCGAAACGCCCTGTGTCCTGCGCGTCCCATGGGTGAACGGACACCTCCAATGCCGCCGGAGTTTGCAGTGTGAAGACACAAGACACACGGTTCCCTTGCCCTCCGCTTTGCCCCGCCACAAGGGGACGTCAAACCTCCGGGCACCGGGGATTACCTGGGAATCAGGTTGATATGGAAGACTTTGCCGTTTCTCAGGGTGAGGATCATTCCGAGTTCGCGGTATTGAAGCTCCTCCATCTCTCCCTGAGGCCGCGCGCTCGAGGGGTCGCCGTAGGCCGCGATGATCTGTTCGCGCCCGCTCAGCATGCCGATCCCCTCCGGGGTCTTGTACCGGCAGGCCTTGATCAGCGCGTCGTCCTCGGATTCGGCGCAGACGCGTCCAAAGAGCATCTGGGATATCCCGCCCCGGTCATTGACGGTGAACGCCATGCCCAGGCTCATGTACTCCAGCGCGTTCTTTTGCAGCTTCCGCTCCGTAGGCCCCAGCGCCTGCTCAATCTGCGCGCTGGACGCGGTAAAGGGGATCGGCCCCCACCCTTCCCGGGGCTTGATGGTGAACTGGGCAATCTCCTCCTGCGTGAACCGGGGAAGAGGGGCCGCGGCCTTGTCCGGACCACAGGCGGTCAGCAACAGCGCGACGGCCACGGCAGAAAGAACAACTGAACGCATCCCCATACAGAGCCTCCTTCTGTTGGATCTTCAGCAACATTCCCGCTCGCGGCGAGGCGCTCAATTATCGCACTCCCCCCCCCGATGCAAGCAGAGCGAGGCTACAGAGCAAAGTTCCTAGACCCTAAACCCCAGACCCTAGCAGCCTGTGGCAAAAGGCGGGCTTGCGGTAGTGTTTGTTATTGACATATAGCTGTCGGTATGGTATGCTTCCCGTGAGGCCAACCGGGAGATGTCAGGCATGGCAATGGGACGCGCGCGC
>JAAYBR010000144.1 GCA_012730045.1 Candidatus Hydrogenedentota bacterium
GCGAACGGGTACGCTGACACCATTCGAGCTCCGGCCACTCTGTGGGACCCGCGACATCATCATGCAGGGAGCCAACTTTCTTATGCGAATTCCCGCCTCACGGCGGTCAGGGGCTCGCAATGACGTGTGTTTCCGCGTCATTGCGAAGGAGCGCAGCGACTGAAGCAATCTCGTTCCCGGCACGACCCCGCCTCCCAACGCGTCCTGTTAGGCGCCGGTGCGCCGTCTCAGTCGGCGCAGAGCCGGAACCCGTAGCCGTCGCGGCGCAGGGTGGGCGGGAACCAGTTGCGCCTGAGGGTCTGGCAGAGGGCGGGGTCGTCCTTCCAGGAGCCCCCGAGGGCGATCCGCTCGCTCCCCGTTTCGGGGCCCTGGGGGTCCACCCGGGGGCTGACCGCGTAGTAGTCCGGCGCGTGCCAGTCGGCGCACCACTCCCAGAGGTTGCCCGTCATGTCGTGGAAGCCCCACGCGTTCGCCTTCTTGGTGCCCACGGGGTGGGCGCGGGAATCGCTGTTGGGGAAGCACCACGCGTACTCGCCGACCGCCGACTTGGTCTCGATGAACTGTCCGGGGACGGCTCCCCCCGCCTGGCACGCGAAGACCCACTCGGCCTCCGTGGGCAGGCGGAACCGGCCGGCGCCGGTCCGGTTGAGGCGCTGGATGAACAGCGCGGCGTCCTCCCAGGAGACGGACTCCACGGGCAGGGTGTCGTCCTCGATGTTTGAGGGGTTCACGCCCATCACGGCCTTCCACTGGGCCTGGGTCACCTCGCACTGCCCCAGCCAGTACCCCTTCGTGATCCGCACCTTGTGGACCGGACGGGCCGCCTCGTCCCCCTCGGCGCCGAGGAGGAAGTCCCCCGGCGCGACCCGCACAAAGGGCATGAACACATTGCCCGGCAGGCGGAGCGCGGCGCGGGGGCCCCGGGCCTCCCACTCGGCGGTCAGTTCCTTCGGCGGGGGCGGATAGGTCATGCGGTCCAGCGCCTCGCGCTGGGCCTGGGGCGTGCCGGGGATCAGCGGATCCTCCAGGCGGGGGTCGCGCTTCATGGCCAGCAGCAGCGTGCCCGTGCCCCCGGCCAGCGATCCGGGCCGCGGCCGCCCGTCCAGACGCCGCAGCGCCTTCTGAGCGGCGGCCTGAGCCTTGAGCGGCCCGTCGCCCTTCTTGAACCCGTTGGACATGCCCTCCAGCAGCGTGCCCACCGCGGACGCGACGCGCTCAAAGGGCTCCAGGGAGTCCAGCCCCAGCACCAGCGTCAGCCGGTCGCCCTCCACCGTGAACACCCCGCGCACCGTCACCGGCTCCTGCAGGCCCATCCACCCGCCGCGCGTGCGGGTCTCGCGCACCGAGAGGTCCACCTGACGGGGCAGCTCCTTTTCGTTCAGCGTGTACAGGCCGGCCAGGGAGGCTTTCGCGGTCTCCAGTTCAAAGCGCGGGCCCACCGGCGTCTGGGCGAAACGGATCCGGAAGGGGGCGGCCCCGCCCTCCGCCGCCTCCTGCTCCCAGCCGCCCGTCAGGCTGTCCTGCTCCGCCGCGACGCCGCCCATGGCGGGCGGGGGCACCGGCGGCACGGGGGCCGGGCGCGTCGCGGGGGCGGGGGGCTTCGGGCGGCCGCCATGCGTCCACCACACCGCGCCCGCCGCCGTGAGAAGAACCCCCGCCGCAAACGCCGCGGCGATGGTGGCCGCCATGCGCCCGCGCGCGGGCCGCGCCTGCGGCTGGTGGGGTTCCGGTTCGCCTCTCCCTTCGCTCATGGAAACGTCCTCCGCGGAGGACCGCCGCCGCCGTGGACGGCGGGGTACCTCAGCGGCGGCATCATAGCGCAGCGCCCGAGCGGAGTCAACGCGGCTGGACAGGGACTGATTGCCGGATAAGAAATGGGCTGCGGAGGCGCTGGAGGGACGAGCCTTCTGGGTTCACGGTGGAAACGCCGACGGCGTGCAAAGGTGTTCATCACCCATGAGGTGCGGAGGGTTTGGGGCTTTCCGACAAGAGGTTGCCGCGTCGGCCGGGGCGGCCTCCTGCTAATGAAGTAAGTCGGCGAGAACGCCCGCAATGTAGACGCGCCATCTTGGCGCGTTCTTTGGGCCAACGAAAATCACAAGAACGCGCCAAGATGGCGCGTCTACGTTTCCGGCGCTCCCTCAGCCCTCAGTGTTCGTTGGCGGGATTCCCGCCCCCCGGGCGGTCAGGGGCTCGCAATGACCGCAAGAAGACGTCATTGTAATGACCCCGTAAATATGCGTCATTGCGAAGGAGCGCAGCGACTGAAGCAACCTCGTTCTCGCTTCGACTTCGGTTCTCACAACGTCTTGTCCGGCGACCAGAGGACAGGGGTTGCGGCCCCCGGACGTGCTATCCTGTGCCCCGTTGCGGCGGGAATGCCCCCGCTTTGGGAGAAGGCCCTTGGGTTCCGTGAGACGCTGCTGTTTCGCCCTCGCGCTGGTGTGCGCGGGCATGGCCCCGGCGTGGGGCGACGCCGCCCCGGCGCGGCTGGCCGGCGTGTTCTGGTGGATGTCCGACGCCGATACGCGGCGGTCTGCGGAGGACTGGAAAGGGGAGCTCGATGCCCTCCAGGCCCTGGGCGCGGACCTGATGATCGTGTCGGACCTTTCCGGCCGGGGCGGCGCGGACGCGCCGGAGGGGGAGGCACCCCTGCGCGGGTTCTTCGACGAGACCGACCGCCGGGGGATGCGCGTCTTCCTCAGCACACTGTCCATGGCCAACTGGTGGGTCCAGCCGGACCCCGGCCCCGAACTCGCCCGCGCCGAGGCGCGCATCCGCGAGACCGTCCGCCTGTACGGGGCGCGCCCGTCGTTTCATGGCTGGTACGTCCCCTACGAGCTGTACCATTTCACCGGGCCGCAGGCGGAGCTCATCCGCGCGCTCTACCGGGGCGTGGCCGAACGCTGCAAGGCCGCCAGCGACAAGCCGGTCATGATCTCGCCGTTCTTCCTCCTCGACTGCGGCGGGAAACTGGGCGATTTCGCATGGGTGACCCCGGAGGAGTACCGCGATTTCTGGACCGGGCTGCTGCGCCAGGCCCCGGCGGTGGACATTGTCGCGCTTCAGGACAGCGGCGAGCACCTGTCCTGCTACACCCTGGACGACCGGCGGCCTTTCTTCGCCGCCATGAAGGAGGCCTGCGGCGCGGCGGGAAAGACCCTCTGGGCCAACGTGGAAAGCGGCGAGTTGGAGGTCGCCTCCTTGGACGACTACGTCGCGCGGTTCGGCCTGAAGACCCACGTGAACGACCCGAAGCTCGCCCCTTATTGGCGCGCGGTCCCTGCGGAGAAGTTCCGCGACAAGCTCCGCCTCGCCAGCGAGTTCACCGACACCGCCGTCACCTGGGGCTACCAGGAGTTCCTCCGCCCCGCCCGGGGCCCCCAAGCCGCGGCCGCCCACGCGGCCTATGCGGCCCTCATGCCGGCGAAGTAGGTGCGGCGGCACCTTCCTTTGGAGTGCGGCGGCAACGACGCCGCTTTGGTTTCCCCCTCGTTCCCAAGTGTTACTTGGGAAAGGGAGGAAGAGCCCGCAGTAGACGCGGCATCTTGCCGCGTTCTTGGGGGTTTTTCGTTGACCCGAAGAACGCGGCAAGATGCCGCGTCTACGTTTCCGACGGCGGCGTCAGAACTCCACGGCCCTGAGCGCCTCGAAGTAGAGCCCGTGGCCGAAGTCGCTGGGGTGGTTGATGTTGTTGGCGAGGAGGCTGGGGAGGTCTTTGCGTTTCAGGACCTCCTTCCAGACACCAAACACATCGGCGTAGGCGCATCGGGCCTCCTCCGCCGCGCGGCGGGTGGCTTCGGCGTACAGCTCCATGCGGTGGGTGCCGAATTTCCAGTCCGGGTTGGGGGGGAAGGCGGAGTACAGGAGCACCTCCGCGCCGGTCTGTTCTCGGATCTGCGCGGTCATCGCCTTCAGGTTGTCGGCGAATTGCTCCGGGGTGGGGCCGGACACGTTGTGGTCGTTCATGCCGAAGCCGATGATCACGAGGTCCGGGGCGCGGTCGAGCACCTTCTCGCGCAGGCGCGCGAGGCCCTGCGCCGTGCCGTCGCCGTTGGTCGCGCCGTTCTCCACCGTGATCTCCGCCTTCGGGAACCTGGCGGACAGATGGCGCGCCCACTGCTCCTGGAACTGGACCTCGCGGCTGCCCGCGTCTATCCCGGCGGTGATGCTGTCGCCGTAGGCGATGATCTTGAACGGGCCGCCCGCCCGCAGTTTTGCGGCCGTCTTGGGCAGCAGCGCCGCCTGGTCGCGGGGGGCGCACAGGGGCCGCGCGCCGCGCGCCCGGTAGTCCACATAGACAAAGAAGGCGCGGTTGCCGAAGCCCGGAAACGCGGTGTGGTCGAAGTCCTTCTGCCCGTAGAGCATGTTGGTCCTGAAGTCCGGAATGCGCGAGTCTGCGGTGCGGGCGACGGTTCCGGCGGCGGCGTCCACCACATAGTCGCGGCCCGTCTCGTAGATGACCGTGTCCGCCTGTCCGGGCTCATAGGTGCTGCGCACGGTGACGGAGCCCTCCTCCAGATTTCCGTAACACAGCGCGCCCGGCGCGGTGCCCGCGAGCACCAGGCTGTCCCCCTTGACGGCGAGGCCCTCCGCAGACGCCTGCGCGCCGGCCAAAGGAGGGAACATCATCCCGATCCCCGCCAGCACAAGCACGGCCATCACCGCCCGCCTGTATCCCGTGAATTCTGAACCCATCCCGGCACTCCTTTCCCGGGCGCGCCGTTCACGCGCCCGGGAAAGAGTGTAACGGATTCCGCGCCGCAGAGGCACCCGGCGCGCTCAGCGGTAGGCGGGGTTCACCCAGGCCCCGGCGAGCTGCGCTCCCGATGCGGGGGGCGGGGGCGGCAGCAGGGCGCCCGCGCGGTGCGCGGCGTAGGGGATGGCCGCCGGGGCGGGGGCGTAGACCGGCGCGGCGGACGCCACGGGCACCAGCCGCTCCTCGTAGACCTCGGGCACGTACTGCGTGCGCGTCTCGTAGAAACCGCCGCCGAGTTTCACCCCCGTGCGCGGGTCATAGGACTCGGGGATCCACACCTGGGTTGTCTCGTAGCGCGCGGGCGCCACCAGCACCCGCTCGCTCTGGTACTGCTGCGCCGGGGCGGCGTACTGCCGGCTCTGGACGGCAACCTGCGCCGCAATGCCGACGAGCCCGACCACGGCGTTCGCGATGCCCACATCGCGGTACGCGTCGGCCATCTCGTTCTCGTAGTCGTTCCAGCCGCCATGGCCGCCGTAATCGCCGTAATCGCCGTAGCCGCCCCGGTTCATCAGGCTGCCCAGGGCGTCCCTCACCCGGTCCCGGTCAATCCCCTTGCCCCCATTCCGGGCCGAAGAACCCCGCCCTGACAGGGCGCCGGGGGCGCGGAGGCCGTTCCGGCCTGAGGAAAGCCCGTCCCGCAGGGCGCGGCCCGCCGTGCTTCCCGAAAAGGGGGTTCTGCCGCGGGCGGACGAGATGCCGCGAAGACTGCGTCCGCCGAGACTCGACAGACCCCGGCTGGAACCGATCCCGCGCAGGGACCGCCCGGGCGTCTTGCCCGCGCCGCTGCGGGCGGCGGAGGCCGCCGCCTTGCCCAGACTTTCCAGGGGACTCGCCGCCGGAGCGGGTCCCGCCGCCAGGCACACCGCCACCGCCATGCCCATGACCACCACACGATACGCTGTTTTCCTGCTCATGGCTGTGCTCCTTTGATTGTTCGCCGCAAGCCGCGCGGCGTCTGCCTCTTTCAATTGGTTCAACCACCAACACCTATATAGACGATACCGGCGGGGGGTTTGTTCATCACGCGGCGCAGAAATCTTCTGGAACCCCTTGCCTGGTAAACTCTTGACAGAAATCCGCCGGGGCCGGCCGGGTGCTGACAGACGATGGGAGTTATGGGAAGTAGGGGAAGTATGGGAGGGATGGGATGCCGGAGAAAGGCCGCACTTATGGGACTGCAAAGTGTGCAAGGCCGGATGCGTTCTCCTCGCAGGACCAGCGGCACCACCCGCCCCCATTCTCCCATAATTCCCCCACTTCCCATAACTCCCAGCCCTTCCTGAATCCCCGCACCGGAGCGCCTTCCGGGGCCGGGTTGTCTCCGGCGGCGCGCTTCCTGTTATCCTATGCCCGGCTTGCGGAACCGACTCGGGAAAAGGCGCACAATGAAGGTCACAAGCCGTGGCGGGCACTTGTCGGCGGGGCGGCGTCCCCTGGAGAGGCCCCTGCGGCGCGCGCCCGCCCCGGGCGGGACGTCGGCGCCGCCGCCGCAGCCCCCGAGGGGGAAAGGAACGCCTGTGAGGCCGGGTCCCGGACACATGCTCTTCGCCGCCGTCCTGCTGCTGGCGGGATGCTCCTGCAATCCCCCGCCGGAGCTGCCGGGCATGGTGATCAAGGCGGGCAACGGCGCGGAGGTCCAGGACCTCGACCCCCAGCAGGTCACCGGGGTGGCGGAGCACCGCGTGCTCTGTTCCCTGTTTGAGGGGCTGGCCGGGGTGGACCCCGCCACGCTGGAACCCGTGCCCGGCGCGGCGGCGTCGTGGGACGTGTCGCCCGACGGCCTGACCTACACCTTTCATCTGCGGCCCGGGGGAAAATGGTCCGATGGCGCGCCGTTGACGGCGGAGGACTTCGCGTGGTCCTGGCGGCGGATGCTGTCGCCGCGGCTGGCCGCCGAGTACGCCTACCTGCTCCACTGCCTCCGGGGCGCCGAGGCCTACAACGCCGGGGACACGGACGACTTCTCCACCGTGGGCGTCCGGGTCGCGGATCCTCTCACGCTGGTGGTGACGCTGGAGCACCCCACGCCCTACTTCCTCTCCATGCAGTCGCACTGCGCCTGGTACCCCGTTCCGCGCCATGTGGTGGAGAAGTTCGGCGCGATGGACGAGCGGGCCACCGCGTGGAGCCGTCCGGGCAGCCTCGTGGGGAACGGGCCTTTTCTTCTGCGGGACTGGCAGCCGAACGAGCTGATCCAGGTGGTGCGCAACCCGCACTACTGGGACGCCGCGGCCGTGAAGCCGGACGCCGTGGCCTTTTATCCCATTGACAACCTCCAGACCGAGGAGCGCACCTTCCGCGCGGGCAACCTGCACCTCACGGCCACGGTGCCCATGCACCGCATCCCCGTGTACCGCCGGGAGCACCCGGAACAGCTTCGGATCCACCCCTACCTCGGCGTGTACTTCTACCGGGTGAACGCCACGAAGCCGCCTTTCACCGACCGGCGCGTGCGCCGCGCGCTGGCGATGGCGCTGGACCGCGAAGAGATCGCCGCGCACGTCATGAAGTCGGGCGAGCTGCCGGCGGGGAGTCTGGTGCCGCCGGACACCGCCGGGTACACCTCCCGCGCGCGGGTGGCCTTTGACTTGGAGGCCGCGCGCGCCCTGCTGGCGGAGGCCGGGTTTCCCGGCGGGGAGGGGCTGCCCCCGGTGGACATCCTCTACAACACGAGCGAGGCCCACAAGACCATCGCCGAGACGGTGCAGCGCATGTGGCGCGAACATCTGGGCGTGGACGCCCGCCTGCTCAACCAGGACTGGAAGGTCTACCTCAGCTCCCTGAACACCCTGGACTACGCCGTGGCCCGGTCGTCGTGGATCGGCGACGTGGTGGACCCGGTGAACTTCCTTGAGTGTTTCCTGACCGGCGGCGGGAACAACCGCTGCGGCTGGTCGTCGCCGGCCTACGACCGCCTGATCCGGGAATCCTACGGCGAGGTGGACCCCGCGCGCCGCCTGGAACTGCTCCAGCAGGCCGAGGAAATCCTGCTGGACGACGCGCCCATCATCCCAGTCTACTATTACACGTGGACCTTTCTCATGTCCCCCGAGGTGCAGGGGTTCCAGCCGAACATGCTGGGCCTTTTCCGCTGGCAGGACCTCTGGCTGGAACCCGGGGGGGCGGGCAAATGACCGGGTTTGTCCTGCGGCGGCTCCTGGAGATTGTCCCCGTCCTGCTGGCGGTGGTCACGATCACCTTCTTCCTCGTGCGCCTCGCGCCGGGCGGACCCTTCGACTCGGAGAAGCGGCTGGAGCCGAAGGCCCAGGCCCAGATCGAGGCCTTTTACCGCCTCGACCGCCCGCTGCACCGGCAGTATCTCGATTACCTGTGGGACGCCGCGCGCGGCGACCTGGGGCCGTCCTACCGCAAGACGGGGCGCACGGTGACGGAATGGGTGGCGCTGCGCCTGCCGGTCTCCATGGAACTGGGGCTTTACGCCCTCGCGGTGGCGCTGGCCATCGGCATGGGCGCGGGGCTGCTGGCGGCGCTGCGGCCCAACAGCCTGCTGGACCACGGCGTCATGAGCGCCGCCATGCTGGGCATCTGCCTGCCGGGCTTCGTGCTGGGGCCGCTGCTCACGCTGGTCTTCTCGCTGTGGATGGGCTGGCTGCCCGTGGCCGGGTGGACCACGCCGGCCCACAAGATTCTGCCCGCCATCACCCTGGGGGCCATGTACGCGGCCTACATCGCCCGCATGACCCGCGGCGGCATGCTGGAGACCCTCAGCCAGGACTTCATCCGAACCGCCCGCGCCAAGGGCCTGACGGAGGCGCGCATCCTCCTGCGCCACGCCCTGCGCGGCGGCATCCAGCCCGTGGTCGCCTTCCTCGGCCCGGCCATGGCGGGGCTCTTCACCGGGTCCTTCGTCGTCGAGACCATCTTCCAGATTCCCGGGCTGGGCCGCGAGTTCGTCGAGGCGGCCTTCAACCGCGACTACACCATGGTCACGGGCACCGTGCTTGTCTATGCGGCGCTGGTGGCGCTGCTCAACCTCGCGGCGGACCTGGCCCAGGCCTGGCTCGACCCGCGCGCGCGGGGGCAGTGACATGACCGCCCCCCGCGACATTGAAACGCCCGCCGCCGCTCCCCTTGCGGAGGAGATCCCCGCCGGCCGCGCCTCGCTCTGGCGCGACGCGTGGCGGCGGCTCCGCGTGAACCGGCTCGCCGTGGCGGCGCTGGTTGTGCTGTGCGCCGTGGGCATTCTGGTGGTCGCGGGGCCCTGGGTCACCCCCCAGACCTACGACACTCAGGACACGGCCCTTGGCGCCGTCGGCCCCCGCGTCGGGCACTGGCTCGGCACCGACCCCCTGGGCCGCGACCTTCTCGCGCGGCTCCTGCAGGGCGGGCGCGTGTCTCTGCTCATCGGGCTGTCCGCCACCGCCGTGTCCCTGCTCATCGGCGTGCTCTACGGCGGCGTGTCCGGCTTCGCAGGCGGCCGCGCCGACGCCCTTATGATGCGCATCGTGGACATCCTCTACGCCCTGCCCTACACGGTGTTCGTCATCATCCTCATGGTCTTCTTCGGGCGGAACTTCCTGTTCCTCTTCCTGGCCATCGGCGCGGTGGAGTGGCTCACCATGGCCCGCATCGTGCGCGGGCAGGTGCTGTCCCTGCGCGAGCGCGAGTTTGTCGAGGCCGCGCGGGCCCTCGGACTCGGCCGCGCCCGCATCCTGATCCGCCACATCCTGCCCAACACCCTCGGGCCCGTCATCATCTACGCCACCCTGACGGTGCCCCGCGTCATGCTCCTTGAGGCCACCCTCAGCTTCCTCGGCCTCGGCGTGCAGCCGCCCATGAGCTCCTGGGGCCTCCTCATCAAGGAGGGCGTCGAGACCATGGAGGAGTACCCCTGGCTGCTCCTCTTCCCCAGCATCGCCTTCTCCGCGACCCTCTTCGCCCTCAACGCCCTCGGCGACGGCCTCCGCGACGCCCTGGACCCCAGGACATCGAGGGACTGAAGAGGGGGGAGGGGGGGCGCAGATTGCGCAGAAGGGCGCAGGCTATAAGGCGCCGGCCCGGCGGGACGGACTCATTCCGCAGGCCTTTCCCCCCGTATGGTGGCGTTGCGGCAAAACTCCGGAGAGTCTTGTTCTTGCCTCTCGGCACAAAAACCGCCAATAACTGCGGAAATTTTTGTCGCCGGGGTCGTGCGCAAGGCCGCACGACCCCGGCGACGCCCCCCGCCCGAGTCCCACCGCGAGCCCAAAGATGCGCGGCACGCCAGCAACGCGAAACCCAAAAACGGGCTTAAGACGGGGGACGTCAGCCGGTGGTTGTGTGGAAAAAACCAGCCAGCGGACAAGGCTTCTCCGCCGCCGCAGAAAAAAGGCAGACAGGAATGTCTGCCTCACACAATGTGCGGCAGACATTCCTGTCTGCCCAGAAGAACGTGGACGGTCGAAGCGCGCTGTGGTTGGCCGAGAATCCCCGCTCAGGTATACTTAGAACAGCGGCACCACCTCCCGGTGCAGCGCTGTGGTTGGCCGAGAATCCCCGCTCAGGTATACTCGAAGATGGGCGACACCTGCCCGACAGACGGCTGTGGTTGGCCGAGAATCCCCGCTCAGGTATACTCCACGGTTGGTTTTTGACAATGCGGGTTGAGCTGTGGTTGGCCGAGAATCCCCGCTCAGGTATACTTGGAGGTCAAACAACCCTTCTCCGGCGAATGCTGTGGTTGGCCGAGAATCCCCGCTCAGGTATAC
>JAAYBR010000145.1 GCA_012730045.1 Candidatus Hydrogenedentota bacterium
AATAAGCAGACGGGAATGGCGCTGAACGGCGGCACGGCGGAGGCGCGGACCTATGACGGCTGGGGGCGGCTGGCCTCGCGAGCGCAGGGGGCGTCCGAGGGGTGGGGAAGACTCAACGCAGAGTCGCAGAGAACGCAAAGGGCGCGGAGAGGCAAACAGTCTGCCGGCCGACCGTTTTCGAGCCCCGCGCGCGTTGCGCGCGCCTTGGAGTGCGGCAGCTTGCTGCCGCCTTCTTTCGTGCGGGCTTGCCCGCGCGGGGTTGCCGGAGCGGGCCAGAAAGCGGCCGGGTTGCCGTCCTCGCGCCATCTTAAATTGAAGCGGCCCCTGTCGAAAGCTGGGGGCAACCTCAGTCGGCATAGAGCGCCAGACAACATGTGGACTACAGCGGTTGCCACTCCAAAACCATCTTGCGCTGGGCGAGTGTCTGCGGGGATCTTTGACTTGCCAAATAGGGGTCATGCCGACGCAGGTCCGCAATGTGGTTAAGCGCCTCCTCGCCCGTCAGCCCCTGCTCCCGCAGCCAGCAGCCCACCACGGTCGCCGTGCGCCCATGTCCGCCCCAGCAATGGACATATACGCAGCGCCCGGCGCTTCGGGCCTGCCGAATCTTTTCAAGGATGGCGGCCATGAGCTCTTTGGTGGGCACGCCAAGGTCAACGATGGGGAAATTCACGCGCTCAAGTTCAATGCCCGCTTCGCGGGCAAGCTGTTCCGCCATGGGCATGTACGGCGGGAACGGCCCCCAGGGCGACCGCTCATCCGGCTCTTGAAGCGAAATGAAAACGCGGACGCCGGCATCCAGCAGCCCCCGGAGTTTCTTTCGTGCTTCCCCCTGGTCCCTGTCGCCAGGAAAACATCCCGCAAGCAAAAGGCCGTCCTCCACCCACCATGACTTTGGAAAGGGTGCGTCCTCTTTCATTGATCCGTCCGACCTCCTTCGGAACATGAAAACCCGCGCCGGCCGTTTTTCCGGTCATCAGATGTCCCATGTCTTTCCTTTTCCGCGCCGCTGGGCGCTCACTGTTTCAGCGTCTCGCGCTCCTCGTCATAGTCGGCGTTCTCCAGGGCGACGGCGCGGAACTCCTCGTTCAGTGCCAGGAAGGCGGCGACGATCTCCGGGTCGAAGGCGGTGCCGGACCCCTCCTGGATAATGGCGACGGCCTGGCTGTGGGGCATGGGGCGCTTGTAGACGCGGCGGCTGATGAGGGCGTCGTAGACGTCTGCGACGGCCATGATGCGTCCGGAGAGGGGGATGTCCTCGCCCGCCAGCCCGTTGGGGTAGCCCGAGCCGTCCCATTTCTCGTGGTGGGAGAGGGCGATCTCGTGGGCGTAGTGGAGGAAAGAGTTGGCCCCGAGCCGCTTCTCGGCGGCGGCGATGGCCTTCGCGCCAAGGAGGGTGTGGGTCTTCATGACGGCAAACTCCTCCGGCGTGAGTTTTCCCGGCTTGAGGAGGATGTTGTCGGGGATGCCGACCTTGCCGATGTCATGGAGGGGCGCGGAGCGGTGGAGGTTGAAGACCTCCGTGTCGTTCAGGATCCCGGCGTGTTTCGGGGTGCGGGCGAGGGCGGCGGCGATCATGCGGACATAGTTGCGGGTGCGCTGGATGTGGCCGCCCGTCTCGGGGTCGCGGCATTCGGCGAGGGTGCCGAGGCTTTCCATGGCGGCCTCCTGGGTCATGGACAGCTCCCAGGTGCGCTCCTGCACCAGCTCCTCGAGGCGGTCGCGGTGGCGTTTCAGCTCGATGTGGTTGCGCACGCGGGCCTTGACCAGCTCGGGGCTGAAGGGCTTGGTGATGTAGTCCACCGCGCCGAGGGCGAGGCCGCGGGCCTCGTCGCGCTCGTCCGTGAGGGCGGTCAGAAAAATGACGGGCACGCCCCGGGTGCGGATGGATTTGGACAGGGCCTCGCAGACCTGGTAGCCGTCCATGCCGGGCATCATGATGTCGAGGAGGACCAGGTCGGGCGGCGTGTCCCCGGCGAGGTCCAGGGCGGTCTCTCCGTCCATGGCCACGGCGATGTCGTACTCGTCGCCGAGGGTCTCCACCAGGATGTCGAGGTTGGCCTCCGTGTCGTCCACGGCGAGAATGAGCGGGGGGGCGGGATCAGGCATGGGGCGGGTCTCCTTCGTCGCCGCCGCGCAGCGCGGCGAGCAGTTCGAGGGCGTCTTTAAACTGGTAGCGGGCGGCGGCCCGCGCCAGTTTTCCAATCTGCGATGCCGCCGGTTCCGGCCAGGCCAGCGCGGAGAGCCGGTCCGCCAGCTCGCGCGCGGGCTTGGGCCGCCGGGCCTTCAGGTGCGGCTCCAGCGCGTTCAGGAGTTCCCGGAGCAGCGCGGGGTCTCCGGCGTCCTTTGCGGCGGCGGGGGCCGCGTCCGCCGGGGCCCTCTCCGCGAGCGCCCGCGCGGCGGCGCGCACCACGGCCATCTCCGTCGCGGCGGCCTCCGCGAGGCGGACCGCCTCTTCGCCGGTGTTTCCGGCGCGCAGGAGCTGCTCCAGGCGCGAGAGGATGTCGTGGAGCCCGCGCGCGGAGATGTTCCCCGCGACGCCCCGGATTTTGTGGGTCAGGGCGGCGGCCTCCTCGCGCGCGTTGGCGGCGATCATGCCGCTGATTTCCGCCATGCGGCCGCCGTTCTCCTCCACGAAGCGTTCCACCAGGCTGAGATAAAGGCGGCTGTTGCCGCCCAGGCGGGCGATCCCCTCGCAGACGGCGAGGCCGGGCAGCTCGTCCACGCCCCAGTCCTCCGCCGTACGGGGCGTTCCGGTTTCCGGCGGGACGGCGTCCACGCCCGCGCGGGGCTTCACCCAGCGCAGGAGGGCGTCGTACAGCTCGCCCGGGTCAATGGGCTTGTTCACATGGTCGTTCATGCCCGCCTCGAGGCTTTTCGCCCGGTCGGTGGCCAGGGCGTGGGCGGTCATGGCGATAATCGGCAGGCGGACCGGCCCGCCGTGGGGCAGCATGCGGATGCGCCGCGTGGCCTCCAGCCCGTCCATCTCCGGCATCTGCACGTCCATGAGCACGGCGTCGAACCCGCCTTCGGCCGCGGCGCGCAGGGCCGCCGCGCCGTCGTCCGCCGTCACCACGCGGAGCCCGCCGATCTCCAGCAGCTCCCGCACCACCTGGCGGTTGACCTCGTTGTCGTCCGCGGCGAGGATGCGCGCGCCGCGCAGGGGGGCGAGGCGCGCGGGGTTTGCGGCCTCGGCGCCGGCGGGGGAGGCGGCCGATTTCGCCAGCGCGAAACCGAAGGTCTGCATGACCGTTTCGAGGAGGAGGGAGGTGCTGACGGGCTTGATGAGGAACCCGGAGGGGACAACGCCCGCCGTGCGCGCCTGGACCATGATTTCCTCGCGGCCGTAGGCGGTGATCATGACGGCCTTCGGGGGCTTGGCCAGGCCGGGCAGGGTGTTCATGCGGCGGATGGCCTCCACGCCGTTCATGCCGGGCATCTTCCAGTCCATGAGCACCAGGTCGAAGGGTGTCTCCGCGGCGGCGACCATCTCCACGGCCCGGGCGCCCGACTCCGCCTCGGCCACCTCGAAGTGGAAGGACTGGAGCATGGACACGAGGATTTCGCGGGCCGTGGGGTTGTCGTCCACCACGAGCGTCCGCAGATGGGGCAGCCGCGCGGCGGCGGCGGCCGGCCCGGCGTCCGTCTCCTCCGCCCTGCCGAACATGGCGTCGAAGAGGAAGGTGCTTCCCTGGCCGGGTTCGCTCTCGATCCGGATGTCGCCCCCCATGAGGGCGACCAGTTTCCGGCAGATGGCGAGGCCGAGGCCCGTGCCGCCGTAGCGGCGGGTGGTGGCGCTGTCCGCCTGGGAGAAGGACTCGAAGAGGCGGCCGGCGGCCTCCGGGGAGATGCCGATGCCCGTGTCCTTCACGGAGAACTCCAGCCGCAGGCGGTCCCCCTCCTCCGCGAGGCGTTTCACGGAGAGGACGATCTCCCCGGCCTCGGTGAACTTGACCGCGTTGTTCGCGAGGTTGATGAGAACCTGCCCCAGCCGGAGCGGGTCGCCCACGAGGGTGCGGGGGAGGTCCGGCTCCGTGCGGATGAGCAGCTCCAGCCCCTTCTCCTCCGCCTTGAGCAGGACAACATTCGCCAGGTTGGCCAGCACCTCCTCCAGGCTGAACGCCGTCTCCTCCAGCTCCATGCGGCCGGCCTCGATCTTGGAGAAGTCGAGGATGTCGTTGATGATGCCCAGCAGGGCGTGCGCCGCGTTGTGGGCCTTGGTGACGTAATCCCGCTGCTTGGGGTTCAGGTCGGTGCGCAGGGCCAGGTGGCTCATGCCGATGATGGCGTTCATGGGCGTGCGTATCTCGTGGCTCATCCGCGCGAGGAACTCGCTCTTCGCGCGCGTGGCCTCCTCGGCCTGGTCGCGGGCGAGGGCCAGGTCCTCCGCGAGCCGCTTCAGCTCCGTGACGTCCGTGAGCACCCCGGTCAGGTACTGCGGCCTGCCCGACGCGTCGCGCACGCAGCGGCCCCGGTCGTATACCCAGACCACCCGCCCGTCCGCGTGGATCAGGCGGTACTCCAGGGCCGAGTCCTCCGCCGTCTCCGTCCGCCGCGCGGTCCACTCCATGACGGCCTCCCGGTCCTCCGGATGGATGATCTCCAGGAAGACGGCCAGGGGCTTGTGCAGGAAGAAGGATGCGGGGCGGCCCGCGAGGGCTTCCGCGGCCTCGCTGACCAGCGTCATCTCGCGGTTTCCCTCCGCGTCGCATCGGTAGAGCACGCTGCCGGTCTCCGACACCAGGGTCTGGAGCTGTTCCTGGAGGTTCTCGAAACTCCGCCGGAGCCGGTCCGCCATGTCGGCGAAGGTGCGCGAAAGCAGGCCGAACTCGTCCTTGCTGGCGACGTCCGGGGTGATGGACAGGTCGCCGCCGCCCACCCGCTCCGCGGCGGCGCGGAGCCGGTCGAGGGGCGTGGTGATCAGGCGGGCGGCGTACCAGGCGCCCGCGGAAATGGCCAGCAGGATGACCAGCAGCGCCCCGGCGTTGCGCGCCATCTCGCGCTTGAGCGGGGCGATGATCCGCGCATAGGGAACGGCCAGCGCCAGGGACCACCCCGTGGACTCCACGCGGCTGAAGAAGACCCACTGTTGGCGGTTTTGGCGGTCACGCACCTGGCGCGACCCGGACTCGTCCTGGGTCATGGCATTGCCCAGGGCGGTAAGGTCACCGCGCCCTTCCTCGTGCGCCTGGAGCAGGAGGTTGACCCTGGTGCTGTTTTCAGAGGGGGGGAGCCCCCGCCGGAAGACGAAATAGCCCCGGCGGTCAACCAGGAAGAAATCCAGTTCGGGCTCCAGCTGGTTCTGGATGGCCGTCTGGAGGGGCTCCAGGAAAACGTCCATCGTGGCCACGCCCATGAACGCGCCGCGGCGGACGATGGGCGCGGAGTAGGTGACCATGAGGACGTTGCCCGCCCCCTTGTCGAAGTAGGGGTCGGTCCACACCGGCTTCCCCGTCGTTTTCGGGAGGTGCCACCAGGTCCACTCCGGGGCGGTGTAGTCGTAGCCGTCCCGGCCGATGTCCATCTCGTGCAGACCGTCCGCCGTGCGGTGGACATAGGGGGCGAACCGGTCGCGGCCGGGCGGGCACGCCAACGGGTCGAAGGCGATGGCCCCGCCGTAGATGGTTTCGTTCTGGCTGATGTTCTCCCGGAGGATGGCGTAATAGTCCGCCTCGGTGAGGCCCTCCGACAGGCCGACCACCGCGGCGGTGGTGCGCACGGCCTGGGCGGCCTCGCGCAGTGTCCCGTCCACCTGCCGGGAATGGCGCCGCGCCAGGAGGGTGGTCTCCTTGCCCATGATTTCCAGCTCGCGCCCGTAGAGCTTTGAGGCGTTGTACCCCAGCAGCGCCGTCAGCACCCCCACCACGGGCACCACGGTGAACAGCAGTATCTTCCGGCGGATCGTGAAACGCATGCCTCGCCTCCTGAATGGCGACTCTGTCAAGAATGCACGGACCGGACCGGGGCTGTCAAGGAAAACCGGTTGAACCTGATTGCCGGATAAGACGTTGTGAGAACCGGGGCAGTTCCGGGAACGTGATGGCTTCGCTTCGCTGCTAATGAAGTGGACGTATTCTTCCGCGCTCCAAGGCGCCGGTTTTTCTCTGCCAAACGTGGAAATGGCCGAAAGCGAAAGTCTTGGGCATCCCGGAGGGATGCAGGACATTAGCCGGTGGGTGAGCGCAGCGATACCACCGGACAGCAGCCCCCCC
>JAAYBR010000146.1 GCA_012730045.1 Candidatus Hydrogenedentota bacterium
CCCGCCGCAATTTCGGCTGCCCCGTTGGGGCATGATGGTTCTGCGCGGGCAACCCAGGGCAGGCCTGGCCCTTCGGGCGGCGGCCTGGCCTGGGCTATATTCGGCAACGCTTTCAGCGTTGAAGAGGCCGGATAAAGGGCGACTGCCGTACTCCACCCATAAAGCACCCACGGATTTTTATGCGATTGCCCTGGGGGGGGGTTGACACTACGAACGCCTTCGTATATACTTCGGGCATGGACACAGCCACGGGAGACACTGAGCCATGCCGGGAAAACAGACGACGCCCAATCCGACACAGGGGGAACTCGCCATACTGCGCGTGCTTTGGGAGCAGGGTCCCAGCACGGTGCGCGCGGTGTGGGAGAAGCTGAACAGCCAGAGCGGGACCGGGTACACCACGGCGCTCAAGCTGATGCAGATCATGGCCCAGAAGGGGCTGGTCAGCCGGGATGAGAGCCAGAAGACGCACGTCTACCGGGCCGCCATCGCCAAGGCGAACACCGAGCGCCGCCTCGTGCGCGACGTGCTGGACCGCGTGTTCGGCGGCTCCGCCGAGCGCCTGGTCATGCGCGCGCTGGAAGAAAAGGACATCGCGCCGGATGAACTGGCGCGCATCCAGGAACTGCTTGACCGAAAAGGAAGGGAACAATCATGAATGCGGAACTGCTCTCCCCCTGTGAACCGGCGCTTCGCGCCGTCGGCCAATGCCTTGTGCATTTCGTCTGGCAGGGCCTTCTGGCGGCCGGCCTGCTGGGCCTGCTCATGGCGGCGCTGCGCAAGAGCGCCGCGAATGTGCGCTACGCGGTGCTCTACGCGGGATTGATTGTCATGGCGGCCATGCCGTTTGCCACCCTGGCGGTGCTGCCTTCCGCGGCCGTGGTGACTGCAACCGCCGTCACTCCGGCCTCCCCCGCCTCCCCGTCACCCGGTGCGGACGCGGCGCCCGCGCCCGCCGCCGCGGTTCCCCTGCCGCCGCCAATGCCGCCGGCATCCGCCGCGGCGGCGGCGCCGCACACGGCCTCCCCCGCGGAGTGGCTGGGCCGCCTGCGGGGGGCGCTGGATCCGTGGATGCCCGGCGTGGCGTCCCTGTGGCTGTTTGGCGTGTGCCTTCTCGCGCTGTGGAACCTGAGCGGCTGGCTGCAGGTGCGCCGCCTGCGTGTGCGCGATGTGGCCGACGCGCCGCCATCCTGGCGGCAGAGTCTGGAGCGGGTTTGTCTCCGGCTGGGCGTGTCCAGACAGGTGCGCCTGCTTGAGTCCGGCCGGGTGGCCGTGCCGATGGTTGTGGGGACACTCCGTCCCGTCATCCTGCTGCCCGCCGCCGTGCTGACAGGGCTGACGCCCGACCAGGTGCACGCCCTGCTCGCCCACGAGGTGGCCCACATCCGCCGCCATGACTACGCGGCCAATTTGGTGCAGACCGCCATTGTGACGCTGCTGTTCTACCATCCCGCCGTATGGTGGGTGTCGCGGCGCATCCGCGAGGAGCGCGAAAACTGCTGCGACGATCTGGCGGTGCAAAGCTGCGGCGACAGCCTGCTGTACGCCCGGGCCCTGGCGGTGCTGGCCGGACAGTGCAGGGCATCCGCACCCCTGGCCATGGCGGCCACCGGCGGCGTGCTGCTGCGCCGGGTGGAGCGCGTGCTCGGCGTGCCCCAGCCCCGCGTCAAGGGCTGGACGCCGCTCGCGGCCGGATTGTGCATGGTTCTGGCGGTGGGTTCGGCCGTGGGCGTCCATCCCCACGCCGGCCCGGGAAGCATCCTGTTCGCCGCCCAAAGCGAGTTCCTGGGGCGCGCGGAAGACTTTATCGTTGACAACTTCCAGAAGGCGGCGGGCTTCTTCACCAAGAAAGAGAAGCCCATGGTGGACGTGGGCGGCGTTGTGGTGGATGAAGACGGCAACCCGGTGCCGAACGTTAAAGTTGAAGTGCTCTATCCCGTAGACATGGGCATGATGATGAGTGGCGACGCGGTGACGGACGCTGAAGGCCGCTGGCAGACAAAGATTCCGGAGGAAAGCCATCGTGTTTCCTGCCGTCTGGAACACCCCGATTTCGCATCCGACACTTCCGGTTCGTGGGTGACGGTGTCCGAGGACCTGCTCGCGGGCAAGTTCCGCTGCACCATGAAGCGCGGCGTGCGGCTGAAGGGCGTCGTGGTTGATGAAAACGGGGCTCCCGTGAAAGACGCGGTGATGGTCCGGGACTTCACCAACATTCATGACATCGCGGAGTACCGGGAACAGATTCGGAAGGGCGAGATCACCAATGCGGTCATTGCGGACGCGGACGGGCGCTTCGACCTGCCCACCGCATCGGACGAGGACTGCCGACTCTTTGTGTTTGCCGAAAACCTCGCGCCGCAACACCTGCGCCTGGGCAGGAAACGGGACGAACTGCGCATCGTCATGACGAAAGGCCGCGCCTGGAGCGGCATCGTCCATGATGCCGCCGGTGCGCCCATGGAAGGCGTGGGCGTTCGCAGCAATCTTTGGACTGTTGATCAGGGCCGCGCCATCATCGCCGTATACAGTTATGATGCAAGGACAGGCGCTGATGGCCGTTTTGCGCTTTCCGGCTTGCCCGAAGAGGGCACGATGGACTTCAGCACAAAGAAAGACAACTTCTTCAGCCGCGACATTGACTGGTCCGCGACGGAGGAGAATGAGACGGAATTCGTGCTGTATCCCTCAGCAGAACTTCAAGGCCGCGTATTGGACGCGGTGACGGGCAAGCCGGTCAAACATTTCACGGTTGATTTTGACCGCAGCGAGAAGGCGGAACCCATCGCCTCGTATTGGGTGCACAACCCGGTCAAGTACCGCGCCAGCAACGGCAGGTTCTCCGTGGAAACCGGGGCAAGCATGGGGAAGGTTCCGGGCGCGGTGCGGGTGCGCATCACGTCAGAAAACCACTACACGGCCTTCTGCGACCCCGTGTACGCCACCGAGTTCGCGTCGAATCCGCCGGACATACGCATGGAACCGGCGGAACCGCTGGCGGGAACGGTGCTGCTGCCTGACGGGCAGGCCGCAAAGGATGCGGCGGTGGCGCTGGTGGAGCCCTACCAGAACGCCTATATTGAGCAGACGCGCATAGACCCCAAAGTAGTGGATGACCCGTACAATCGTGCGACCACCGACGATGAGGGGCATTTTCGCCTGTGCCCCAGCAAGGGCCCGGCGCTGATTGTCGCGCTGCACGAGGCGGGCTGGGCGATTCGGCCGCTGGCGGACCACCACGAAAAGGACCCGCTGACACTGGCCGCCTGGTGCCAGTTGGAGGGAACTCTGACCGTGCAGGAGCGGCCGAAAGGGGAGGAAGCGCGTGTGGGCGTCACTGTGGCGCTGCCCGAGGAATGGAATGCGGGTGACTCCGTGAACTTCAACCTCAGCGCCGTGCCCGACGAAACCGGCCATTTCAAGATTGATTATGTGCCGGCACTTCCGCTGCGGGTGGGTGAATGGCGCCGCTGGGTGAAAAGCCATGCCGTTCATGTCACCCCGGAGCCCGGCAAGACCATGCAGGTCGGCTTCTGTGCGGACCGCAATGGCGCGGTGCGGGGCACACTCATCGTGGACCCCGCTTTCGCAAACCTCGGGGCCGAAACCGAAGAGCCCTGGCATTCCCCCCGGCGGCTGTTCATATCGGCCCGCCGCCATGGCGACGACGCCAAGGACAAGGACAACGGCTTTGTGCCCATCGTGCTGGAGGACGGAACCTTCACGCTTGACTGCCTTCCGCCCGGCGACTACGACCTCACGGCCTCGCTGCACGACGCGCCGCCGCAGAACGCCTGCGGCCGGGGCACGGCCGCGGCGCGCGCGGAGCGCGCCTTCACCATCGCGCCGGACCAGCCCGCGCCGCTGGAGTTGGGCGGTTTGGCCTTCTCCGCCATCCCCAAGCCGGGGGCGGGCGCCGTCGCCCCGGAACTGCAGGGCACCACGCTGGACGGCAAGGAATGGAAACTGGGCGACGAAAAGGGAACGCCCGTGCTGCTCGTTTTCTGGGCCACCTGGTGCGCGCCGTGCAAGGCGGAGATTCCCATCCTGAAGAACCTCTGGAAGGAGTACGGCGAAGGCGGAAAACTCCGGATTGTCGGGCTGAACCTCGACAGGGACATCAAGACCGCGGCCAAGTTTGCCGCCGCGCAGGAAATGGCCTGGCCGCAGTGCCATGTCGGCGGATTCAGCGAGGACAATCCGGCCACCACCGCCTATGGCGTCTCGTACATTCCCTCGAACTGGCTTGTTGACGCCTCCGGAAACGTGGTCGAGGCCAAGGTAGCCGCGGATGCCTTGGAGTCGGTGCTGGAGCGGCATCTGAAATAGGCATGCGGCAGGGTCTGTCCGCCCCTGGGCGGCCCGTCCCCCGCAGACACCGCGCCCGGAACAGCGCGCCGGGGCGTCCGCGAAAGACGCCCCGGCGCGAAATCTGTCCTGCGTTGCGGTCTATTTTCTCCCGGCGGTGCGTCCCGGCCATTTGTCCGTGCGGAAGGGGGAGGCGGGCAGGCCCGACGCGTTGGTGAGGGTGCACTCGGGGTTGTCCGCCCAGCCGTAGCGCACGGCCACGGGGTTGGGCACCTGCGGCGACGACACCACGACCTTCTTCCCCTCGATGCGGGCGTCGGCCCACACGAATTTGCGGTCGGCGCCCGCGATTTCGAAGCCCTTGAGCGGGGCGTTGCCCTGCGTGGACAGCCCGCAGGCGTGGTCGAACCACAGGTGCGCCGCGCCCTTCTTGAAGTGGACGCGCTTGTACAGGGGGCCGGACCAGGCGACGTCGCGCCCGTAGTCCTTCGCCAGCGCGTTCAGCGCGAGGCGCTTGCCGACGTCCTGCTTGTTCTTCGGGTGGATGTCCTTCTCCTCGCCGATGTCAATGATCACGGCCATGCCGGTGTTCTTGAGGCCGAGGGTCATGGTCTGCGCCTCGCGCAGCTCCGCCCACTCCGACTCCCCGGGCTCCGGCGCGCGCGCCAGGAAGTTGGCAAGCTGCACGAAGTAGAACGGGAAGTCGCCCTGGCCCCACGCCGCGCGCCAGTCCTCGATCATGGCGGGGAACAGCTCGCGGTACTGGTAGGCGCGGCCGGCGTTGCTTTCGCCCTGGTACCAGATGGCCCCGCGGATGCCGTAGGGCACGATGGGGGCGATCATGGCGTTGTACAGTCCCGAGGCGCGGTGCGGATGTTCCGGCCCGCGCGGCTCGCCGGGCTTGGACGGCTCGGGCTTCCCGTCGGCCTTCGCCTTGGCGGCGGCCTCCTCCCACGCGGCCAGATTCTCCTTGTACTTCTCCATCGCCGCGGGATACTTCTGAATTGTGTCATCCCACTGGTCCACGAGGCATTTCAGGTCGGGGTTGGAGGACAGCGCGCAGCGGCTGGTCCACGACTCGGCGGGCGTGCCGCCCCAGGAGGTGTGGATCAGGCCGACCGGGCGTTTCAGCTCCTCGTGCAGCGTGCGGCCGAAGAAGTAAAGCGCCGCCGAGAACTCGGGGATGTTTTCCGGCGTGCAGACCATCCAGGTTCCGTTGCAGTTGTCCTGCGGCTCCCCGGCCACCTTGCGCTCCACATGGAACAGCCGGATCTGCGGGTAGTCCGCCTGTGCGATCTCCGTCTCGGCGTCCCGCGACGACTTCACGGACATCTGCATGTTCGACTGGCCCGAGCCGACCCACACCTCGCCCACCAGCACATCGCGGAAGACCAGCTTGCTGTCCGTGCCGGAGATGGTCATCTCCACCGCGCCCTCCGCCTTCACCGGCGGCACCTTCACCATCCACTTGCCGCAGCAGCCCGCGGTGGTCGAGGCGCTGCGGCCGCCCAGCCACACCGTCACCTTCTCCCCCGGGTCCGCCTTTCCCCAGACCGGCACCGCCTGCCCGGCCTGCACCACCATGTGGTCGCCGAAAATGTTCGGCACCGTCACCGCCGCAAACAGCGGCCCGGCAAACAGTCCCAACGCCACGGCCAGACAGAAAACTTTCGCGCGCATTGTCCATTCCTTTCGGTTGGTGAAAGACACTTGGCCAGTCTACCAAATCAGCCGCGGCCGCCGGAATATCCGGGGCATGCGCCTGGCAGAATCACATGAGGGCGGTGCTGAAGTAGCGCTCGGCGCGGTCGCACAGGACGGTGGTGATGTTTCCCTTCATCCTTCCGGCCATCTGCCGGGCGGCCCAGACGTTGGCACCGGAGGAGATGCCGACCAGGAGGCCGAACTGCCCGCCGAGCTCGCGGGTGGTGGCGATGGCCTGCTCGTCCGTCACCTCGATGACGTCGTCAATCATGGAGACGTCGAGGATGGGCGGGATGAACCCGTCGCCGATGCCCTGGATCTGGTGGAGGCCCGGCTCGTGGCCGAGGAGGGCGGACACGTTCTTCGGCTCGACGGCGACCAGTTTCACGGAGGGGCGGTGCTCCTTGAGGAACTTCCCGACGCCCTGGAGGGTGCCGCCGCTGCCGACCCCGGCGACGAAGCAGTCAATGTCGCCGCTCATCTGGCGCCACAGCTCGCGGGCGGTCTGCTCATAGTGGATGCGGGGGTTGTCGGGGTTCTCGAACTGCTGGGGCACATAGATCCGGGGATCCTCCGCCTGCATGCGGCGCACGCACTCGACGGCGCCGGCAATGCTTTCGCCCGCGGGGGTGAGCACCAGGTCGGCGCCGAGCGCGCGGATCAGCTTCTTGCGCTCCTCGCTCATGTTCTCCGGCATGACGATGCGCACCTGGTAGCCCTTGAGCCGGCCGACCAGCGCGACGCCGATGCCCGTGTTCCCGGAGGTCGGCTCCACGATGACGGAGTCCGGCTTCAGCAGGCCCTTCGCCTCCGCCCCCTCCAGCATGGACAGGGCCACGCGGTCCTTGATGCTGCCGCCGGGGTTGAGAAACTCCGCCTTGGCGTAGATGGGCATGCCGCGGAGCTGGATCAGCGGCGTGTTTCCGATAAGCGCGAGGATGTTGTCTGTAAGCATGGTTCGCCCTTTGACCGTGGGGATGTCCGGCGCGGCGCGACCGAGGCGCCCGCCGGGATGCCCGGAAAGGATACCAAACCGGCCGGCGAATCACAACGGCGCGGCGGCCCCGGAAAGCGGGCGGGAGAGGTTGGGAAATGGAAGCGCTTGCGGGCCCGAGGTTTCTTCGCTTCGCTGCTAAGAAAGTACCGGGTTCGCTGGAGCGGCCCTGCCCCTGGGAGCGCCAAGCTTCCCCTTGGCTTTCGGGGAAACACTGATCGAACAGGCCCACGCGGAAGAACCCAAGAGGCCAAGCTGGAGCTTGGCGATCCCAGGGGGCGCGCGGTTTGGGCGATGGAGGGAGCCGAAGCCGTGGCGAGACGGGAGGGGCGCGCGGGGGCTCCCGCGACATCTGACGCCTGACACGCCTTTCTTCAACGAGATTCCCGCCCCCCGGGCGGTCAGGGACTCGCAATGACCGCAAAAAATGCGCGTCATTGCGAGCCCCTGACCGCCGTGAGGCGGGAATTCGCATAAGAAAGTTGGCTCCCTGCATGATGATGTCGCGGGTCCCACAGAGTGGCCG